>NZ_JBVHUE010000013.1:0-61105 GCF_055565515.1 Streptomyces sp. NPDC028419
CAGATGTGGAAGCCCGGTAACGGGTGGAGCTGACTGGTACTAATAGGCCGAGGGCTTGTCCTCAGTTGCTCGCGTCCACTGTGTTAGTTCTGAAGTAACGAACTGTGCCGATATCCGGTTTGGTTAACTTCATAGTGTTTCGGTGGTCATAGCGTTAGGGAAACGCCCGGTTACATTTCGAACCCGGAAGCTAAGCCTTTCAGCGCCGATGGTACTGCAGGGGGGACCCTGTGGGAGAGTAGGACGCCGCCGAACAATCATTGTGGGAAAGCCCCGCACCTTATGGTGCGGGGCTTTTCTGCGTTCCGGGTCCGGAGGGCCGGGTCGTTCTCCTGTAGGGTCAGGAGGCATCGTTCGTACGTTTCAAAGTGGAGGCCCTCGGGTGGAGGTCCAGGAGACTCGGGTTCAGACGGACCGAATCCTCACCATCCCGAACATTCTGAGCATGGCTCGCCTCGTCGGCGTCCCCGTGTTCCTCTGGCTCATTCTGATGCCGGTGTTCGGCGGCCCGAAAGCCGACGGTTGGGCGCTGCTGGTGCTCATGTTCAGCGGGGTCAGCGACTATCTGGACGGGAAGCTCGCCCGCCGCTGGAACCAGATCAGCAGCCTCGGCCGGCTGCTGGATCCGGCCGCGGACCGGCTGTACATCCTGTCCACGCTCATTGGGCTCACCTGGCGCGAGATCCTGCCGCTGTGGCTCACCGGCGCCCTCCTGGCCCGTGAGCTGATGCTGCTGGTCATGGTGTGGATCCTGCGCCGCCATGGCTATCCGCCGCCGCAGGTGAACTTCCTGGGCAAGGCCGCCACCTTCAACCTGATGTACGCCTTCCCCTTGCTGCTGCTCAGCGACGGGACGGGCTGGCTCGCCTGGTTGGGTTCAGTTTTCGGATGGGCGTTCGCAGTTTGGGGTACAACCCTCTATTGGTGGGCAGGAGTCCTGTACGTGGTGCAGGTCCGCCGTCTGGTGAAGGCGGACGCCACGGCCGACTGAGTTCGGCTCGCCGGAGTAGTCACGCGGAAGAGCAGCGTAGCCACCGTCCGAGACGGGCGAGGTCGGCGCAGAACGCCGTCTCTCTAGGAGGACTCTTCCGACATGAAGGCCGTCGTGATGGCTGGTGGTGAGGGCACACGCCTTCGCCCCATGACCTCGAGCATGCCCAAGCCGCTCCTTCCGGTTGCCAACCGGCCGATCATGGAGCACGTGCTGAGGCTGCTCAAGCGGCATGGTCTCAGCGAAACCGTGGTCACCGTGCAGTTCCTGGCGTCACTCGTCAAGAACTATTTCGGTGACGGCGAAGAACTGGGCATGGAGCTGACCTATGCCAATGAGGAGAAGCCACTCGGGACCGCCGGCAGCGTGAAGAACGCCGAGGAGGCACTCAAGGACGATGCCTTCGTCGTGATCTCCGGCGACGCGCTCACCGACTTCAACCTCACCGACCTCATCAACTTCCACAAGGAGAAGGGCGCACTCGTCACGGTGTGCCTGACCCGGGTGCCGAACCCGCTGGAATTCGGCATCACGATCGTGGACGAGGAGGGCAAGGTCGAGCGCTTCCTGGAGAAGCCGACGTGGGGGCAGGTCTTCTCGGACACCGTCAACACCGGCATCTACGTGATGGAGCCGGAGGTCTTCAACTATGTGGACCCCGATGTCCCGGTCGACTGGTCCGGTGACGTCTTCCCGCAGCTGATGAAGGAAGGCCGGCCGATCTACGGCTACATCGCCGAGGGCTACTGGGAGGACGTCGGCACCCACGAGAGCTACGTCAAGGCCCAGGCCGACGTGCTCGAGGGCAAGGTCCAGGTCGACATGGACGGCTTCGAGATCTCCCCCGGGGTCTGGATCGCGGAAGGTGCCGAAGTGCACCCCGACGCCGTGCTGCGCGGCCCCCTCTACATCGGGGACTACGCCAAGGTCGAGGCCGGGGTCGAGATCCGCGAGCACACGGTCATCGGCTCGAACGTGGTCGTCAAGACCGGCGCCTTCCTGCACAAGGCCGTGATCCACGACAACGTGTACATCGGTCCGCACAGCAACCTCCGCGGCTGCGTCATCGGCAAGAACACCGACATCATGCGGGCCGCCCGGATCGAGGACGGGGCGGTCATCGGTGACGAGTGCCTGATCGGCGAGGAATCGATCGTCCAGGGCAACGTGCGGGTCTACCCCTTCAAGACGATCGAGGCGGGCGCCTTCGTCAACACCTCGGTCATCTGGGAGTCGCGGGGCCAGGCGCACCTCTTCGGTGCGCGCGGGGTCTCCGGCATCCTGAACGTGGAGATCACCCCCGAGCTGTGCGTCCGGCTCGCCGGTGCCTACGCGACCACGCTGAAGAAGGGGGCGATGGTCACCACGGCCCGTGACCACTCCCGCGGTGCGCGTGCGCTGAAACGCGCGATGATCTCCGCGCTCCAGGCCAGCGCGATCGACGTGCGCGACCTGGAGAACGTACCGCTGCCGGTCGCGCGGCAGCAGACCGCGCGCGGCAGTGCGGGCGGGATCATGCTGCGGACCTCGCCCGGCGTGCCGGACTCGGTCGACATCATCTTCCTCGACGAGCGGGGCGCGGACCTCTCGCAGGGGCAGCAGCGCAAGCTCGACCGCGTCTACGCGCGCCAGGAGTACCGGCGTGCGTTCCCCGGCGAGATCGGTGACCTGCAGTTCCCGTCGAGCGTCTTCGACTCCTACACCGGTTCGCTGCTGCGGCACGTGGACACCTCCGGCGTCGCGGACTCCGGGCTCAAGGTGGTCGTGGACGCGGCGAACGGCAGCGCCGGGCTCGTGCTGCCCAGCCTGCTGGGCCGGCTCGGGGTGGACGCCCTCACGGTCAATCCCGGGCTGGACGAGTCCAGGCCGACCGAGACCGCCGAGTCCCGGCGTGCCGCCCTGGTACGCCTGGGGGAGATCGTCGCCTCCTCGCGCGCGGCCTTCGGCGTGCGCTTCGACCCGGTCGGCGAGCGGATCTCGCTCGTGGACGAGCGGGGCCGGATCATCGAGGACGACCGGGCGCTGCTGGTGCTGCTGGACCTGGTCGCGGCGGAGCGTCGCAGCGGTCGGGTGGCGCTGCCGGTGACCACGACCCGGATCGCGGAGCAGGTGGCGGCGTACCACGGCACGCAGGTGGAGTGGACGACGACCTCGCCCGACGACCTGACCCGGGTGGGCCGGGCGGAGACCACGATCTTCGGCGGGGACGGCCGGGGCGGATACATCGTCCCGGAGTTCAGCAGCGTCTTCGACGGGTCGGCCGCCTTCGTCCAGCTGATCGGGCTGGTGGCGCGCACGCAGCTCACGCTGAGCCAGATCGACGCCCGGATCCCGCGGGCGCACGTCCTCAAGCGGGACGTGCCCACGCCGTGGGCGGTCAAGGGCCTGGTCATGCGGCGCGTGGTGGAGGCCGCGGGGGACCGGCAGGTGGACACGACCGACGGGGTGCGCGTGGTCGAGGCCGACGGGCGGTGGGCGCTCGTCCTGCCGGACCCGGCGGAGGCCGTGACGCACCTGTGGGCCGAAGGTCCCGACGACGCGTCCGCGCAGGCCCTGCTGGAGGAGTGGGCGGGCGTCCTGGACGGTGCCGGGGACTGACCCCGGGTCCGCGGGCCGGGGCCACGCAGCGTGGTTCCCGGCCCGGCGGACGGCAGCATTCGGTGTCGGCCGGTGCGACATGCGACGATGTGCGGCATGTCGCAGCCGCCCAACAACCGGAGTTCGGCGAAACCGCCGGTGCGCCCGGACGCATCCATGTCGCTGCTGACGCACGTGATGGACCACAGTCTCGACGAGGGCTATGCGGAAGCCGCGGCCCGGCGCGAGGCGGAGGGCACGTCGGGTCTGCCGCGCAACCTCAAGGCCAAACTGGCGCTGGCGGCCGGTCTGGTGCTCGCGGCCATGGTCGTGACGCTGGGTGCCGCGCAGGCACGGATAGCCGCTCCGGTGCTGGCGAAGGAGCGGGAGGAGTTGATCTCCCGCGTCGAGCGGGCCGACGACCACGCGGACGGCCTGGAGAAGGACATCGAGCGGCTGCGCGACGACGTCGCGGGCCGCCAGCGTGCGGCCCTCAAGCAGCACGGCGGGGACCAGGGCGAGCTGTTGGCGCTGCTCTCCGGAGCGACCGAGGTCCGCGGACCCGGCATCAAGCTGACGGTGGACGACGCCAAGGGCGCCTCCAAGGGCAACGGCAACGGTCCGCGGGAGAGCGCGGGCTTCTCGGACACGGGCCGCTTGCGGGACCGGGACATGCAGCGGATCGTCAACGGCCTCTGGCAGGCCGGGGCGGAGGCCGTGTCGATCAACGGGCAGCGGCTGACGGCGCTGTCGGCGATCCGGGCCGCCGGTGACGCGATACTGGTCGACAACAAGCCGCTGGTGCCTCCCTACGAGATCCTCGCGGTCGGCGACAAGAAGCGGCTGAACACGGAGTTCCAGGACAGCGTGGACGGCCAGTACCTGCACGTGCTCCAGGAGAGCTACGGGATCCGGTACACCCTGTCCGCGGAGAACGAGGTACGGCTGCCGGCCGCTTCGAGCCTGACCGTACGGACAGCCACAGCAGAAGATCCGAAGAAGGGTGCATCGTGATCGCGGTACTGGGCCTGGTGGCCGGAGTGGTGGCCGGACTTCTGGTCCGACCCGAGGTGCCGGCCGTCGTCGAGCCATATCTGCCGATCGCCGTCGTGGCCGCGCTCGACGCGGTGTTCGGCGGTCTGCGCGCGATGTTGGACGGCATCTTCGTGGACAAGGTCTTCGTGGTGTCGTTCCTGTCCAACGTGGTGGTCGCGGCGCTCATCGTCTTCCTCGGCGACAAGCTCGGCGTCGGCGCGCAGCTGTCCACCGGCGTCGTCGTGGTCCTCGGCATCCGGATCTTCTCCAACGCCGCGGCCATCCGTCGGCACGTCTTCCGGGCGTGAGGCCATGAGTACGGACGAGAACACTCCGCCCGAGCCCATCCGGCCCGCGGCTCCCACAGCTCCCGAGGCGCCCGTGGAACCGTCAGGGGCCCCCTCCGCGTCTACCGAACAGACGGGGCGCCAGCGGCTGGCCGCGGGGCTCTGGCCGCCGCGGGTGAGCCGGGCCCAACTGATCGTCGCCCTGTTGCTGTTCGTCCTCGGACTGGGGCTCGCCATCCAGGTGCGCCACAACAGCGACTCCAGTGCCCTGCGCGGGGCGCGCCAGGAGGACCTGGTGCGCATCCTCGACGAGCTGGACGGGCGCACCAAGCGGCTGGAAGACGAGAAGCAGAAGTTGGTGGACCAGCGCAAGGAGCTGGAGTCGAGCTCCAACCAGGCCGACGAGGCGCGCAGGCAGACGGTCGAGAAGGAACGCCAACTGGGGATCCTGGCGGGTACCGTGGCGGCGCAGGGGCCGGGCATCACGCTCAAGGTCACCGACACCAAGGGCCAGGTGCAGTCGGACAAGCTGCTGGACACCATCCAGGAGTTGCGGGCGGCGGGAGCAGAGGCCATCCAGATCAACGGTGTGCGCGTCGTCGCGAGCACGTACTTCTCGGACGAGGGCGGCGGGGTCACGATCGACGGCAGGAAGATCACACAACCCTATGAATTCAGGGTGATCGGAAAGCCGCAGGACCTGGAGCCGGCCCTCAACATTCCCGGCGGCGTCATCCAGACGCTGGAGAAGGAACAGGCCAACGCCACCGTCGTACGATCGGCGAAGATCGTTGTGGACGCCTTGCGGCCTGCGAAGCAGCCTGACTACGCTCGGTCGTCATCGTCATGAGACCGGGCGGGATGTGGAGCGGCTCACGTGGGCGGATGCCTGCGGGGGGTCGACGCACCGAAGAAGCGGTGCGTGGTGGAAACTGTCTGGTGGTGACGGACGTTGTGAGAATGTCCGGGTCGGCAGGTGTGAGTATTCGGAGTTCGTCCTGCCCCACGGGCGGGTCTGTTTCGGTCAAGGGGAATCGCCCGTGAAGTTGTTTGAGAAGTTGTTCGGCAAGAAGAACCGCGAGGAGAGCGGTGCGCCCAAGCACCGCGCGGGACACGGTGACGTGGAGGGGCAGGGCGACCGGCCGCTCTTCCGCGACGAGGTCGCCGGAGCGGGTGACGATTCGGGCGCGTACGGCGCGTCGGCTGTTGACCCTGCTGGTACCGGACGCATAGGTTTCGGTGAACCATCAACCTCAAGTACGGGTGGAGGGTTTGCCCCCGACCCGTATGCCACCAATGCCTCCGCGGGGCACCCGCGGCGCGAGGAGCCGTCCATGTCGGCCGAGCAGGTTTGCAGCAGGTGTGGCCACCGCAGCGATGCGGCCAGCCGGTTCTGCTCCAACTGCGGGGCGCCGCTGCGGCCGGGCCTGACGCCGGAGCGTGCTTCGGAGACCACGTCCACCATCTCGATCTCGGGCCTGGAGGCCTACGAGGCCGAGGTGTCCGGACAGCACGTGTCGTCCTCGCTGTCCCCCGAGGCCCAGGCCGCGGTGGAAGCACTGCCTGCGGGCTCCGCGCTGCTCATCGTGCGGCGCGGCCCGAACTCCGGCAGCCGCTTCCTGCTGGACGGCGAACTGACCACGGCGGGCCGCCACCCGCAGAGCGACATCTTCCTGGACGACGTCACCGTCTCCCGGCGGCACGTCGACTTCCGCAGGGGTCAGGACGGTGGCTTCACCGTCTCCGACGTGGGCAGCCTCAACGGCACGTACGTGAACCGTGAGCCGATCGACTCGGTCGTCCTGCACAACGGCGACGAGGTCCAGATCGGCAAGTACCGGCTGGTCTTCTACGCGAGCCAGCGGGGCATCTGACCGTCTCCCCGGGTCCGCCCCGGGGAGACCACAGGGAAGGTCCATGCTGCGTACCTCGACGGGCGGTGCCGGACACGGCGCCGCCGGCTCGGGCGGGCGGCTGGTGAGCATCGGCACGGTGCTCACCACGCTGCGCGACGAGTTTCCCGAAGTGACGATTTCCAAGATCCGGTTCCTCGAAGCGGAGGGGCTGGTCGAGCCCCGGCGCACACCTTCCGGATATCGCAAGTTCAGCCCCGACGACGTCGAGCGGCTGGCCAGGATCCTGCGGTTGCAGCGCGACCACTACCTGCCGCTGAAGGTCATCAAGGACCAGCTCGACGCGCTCGAACGGGGCGAGCAGATTCGTATCCCCGCCCCCGCCGCACCCGCTGACGGCGACGCCGCCGGGGCAGCGGTGGTGGCCGCCGTGCTGGGTGAGATCAGCCGGAGCCGGCCCACCGTGGCCCGGATCGGCCGGGCCGAGCTGCTGGCCGCCGCCGAGGTGGACGAGGTGCAGCTGGTCGAGTGGGAGTCGTACGGGCTCCTGGCGGAGGGGCCGGAGGGCGGATTCGACGCCGAGGCCGTCACCGTGGCCCGGCTGGTGGCGGAACTGGGCCGCTTCGGCCTGGAGCCGCGCCACCTGCGCGCCATGAAGGCCGCGGCGGACCGGGAGGCCGGGCTGGTGGAACAGGTGGTCGCACCCCTGCGGCGGCACCGCAATCCCCAGACCAGGGCCCATGCCGAGGCCACCCTGAAGGAGCTCGCGGGCATCTCCGTACGGCTCCACGAGGCCCTCGTACAGACCGCTCTCGGGGTCCGACTGCACTGACTCGAGGGGCCCCGACTACCCAAACCGGCCGGGCAGGTCCTAGGGTTGCTGTGTGAACGAGCTCGACGTTGTGGGTGTCCGGGTTGAAATGCCCTCCAACCAACCGATCGTGCTCCTGCGTGAAGTGGGAGGCGATCGGTACCTCCCCATCTGGATCGGTCCTGGGGAGGCTACTGCCATTGCCTTCGCCCAGCAGGGGATGGCCCCTGCCCGGCCGCTGACGCACGACCTGTTCAAGGACGTGCTGGAGGCGATCGGCGAGGAACTCACCGAGGTCCGGATCACGGATCTGCGGGAGGGTGTCTTCTACGCGGAGCTCGTCTTCGCCAGCGGGGTCGAGGTGAGCGCGAGGCCGTCCGACGCCATAGCGCTGGCCCTGCGCACCGGGACGCCGATCTACGGGAGCGACGGGGTGCTGGACGATGCCGGAATTGCGATTCCGGACGAGCAGGAGGACGAGGTGGAGAAGTTCCGCGAGTTCCTCGACCAGATCTCCCCGGAGGACTTCGGCAGCAGCAATCAGTGAGGTGTCGGCCGAGTCGTCCTCAAGGGAATGTCAGCCCATTCGAGTAGCCTTTCCCCGCTAAGGGATACGGGAAACCACTCTCAGGGTGATTATCACTCGGCGTGCCGAGTGTGGCGATCGTTGACGCACCCCGGGTGACTGCCTACCTTCAAGGTGGCAGGTCAAGGACGGAGGGTCGGCGTGAGGATCACGGGCGACGGTACGACCGGGGGAACCCCCGCACGGAGTGAGGCCGGACCGTACGCGCTGCACGGCGGGGCGGTGGGTGCCGCGCGCCGTCAGCCGGAATCCGTGCCGCCCGGCCCGGAGGACGGCGAACACGCCACCGGGGAGATCGGCTACCGCGGGCCCACGGCCTGCGCGGCCGCGGGCATCACCTACCGGCAGCTCGACTACTGGGCGCGCACCGGGCTCGTCGAGCCCAGCGTGCGCGCGGCCGGCGGATCCGGTACCCAGCGGCTCTACGGCTTCCGGGACGTGGTCGTCCTCAAGATCGTCAAACGCTTCCTGGACACCGGGGTGGCGTTGCAGAACATCCGCACCACCGTCCAGCACCTGCGCGACCGGGGCTTTCGCGACCTGGAGCGGATGACGCTCATGAGCGACGGCGCGACCGTCTACGAGTGCACCTCTCCGGACGAGGTCGTGGGCCTGCTCCAGGGCGGGCAGGGGATCTTCGGGATCGCCGTCGGAGTGGTGTGGCGGGACGTGGAGAAGGCGCTGTCGCAGCTGCACGGGGAGCGCGTGGAGACGGGCGAGACGCTGGTCGGGCACAACCCGGCCGACGAGCTGGCCGCGCGCCGCAACCGGGCGGGCTGAGGCCCTTGAGTCGGCGGGGCCGCGGGTCGGCCCCGTCCGGGCCGCCCTCGGGGCGCGCCGGACGCGTGTCGGGGGCGTTGTCAGTGGCGTAGGGCAGCATCGGGGGCGTGAGAGCCGCGCCGACCATCCTGCATCTGGACATGGACGCCTTCTACGCCTCCGTGGAGCAGGCGGCGAAGCCGAGCCTGCGCGGGAAGGCCGTCATCGTCGGTGGGCTCGGCCCGCGCGGGGTGGTCGCGACCGCCTCCTACGAGGCGCGGCGCTTCGGGGTGCATTCGGCGATGCCCACCGCGCAGGCCCGACGGCTCTGTCCGAACGGGGCCTATCTGATTCCGCGCTTCACCCTGTACCGGGCGGTCAGCGACCTGGTGATGGCGCGGCTGCGCGCGCTGTCGCCGCTGGTGGAGCCGCTCAGCCTGGACGAGGCCTTCGTGGACCTGGAGGCGGGCGGCGCGGCCTTCGACTCCGCCGGGGCCCGGGTCACGGCCGAGCGGCTGCGGGCGGACATCCGGGCGGCGACGGGGCTCAGCGCCTCGGTGGGGCTGGCCGGGTCCAAGATGCTGGCCAAGGTGGCCTCGGAGGGTGCCAAGCCGGACGGGTTGTTGCTGATCGAGCCGGGGACCGAGCGGGAACTGCTGGCGCCCATGTCGGTGCGGACCCTGCCCGGGGTGGGGCCGGCCACCGGGGAGCACCTGCGGCGGGCCGGCATCACCACGGTGGGGGAGCTGGCCGATGCCGGCGAGGACGAGCTGGTCCGGATGACCGGGCGGGCGCACGGGGTGGCGCTGTACCGGATGGCGCTGGGCCTGGACGACCGGCCCGTGGTCGCGGAACGGGACGCGAAGTCCGTCTCGGTCGAGGACACCTTCGACGTGGACCTGCACGACCGGGTCCGGATCCGGGGCGAGGTGCAGCGGCTCGCGGAGCGGTGCGTGGGGCGGCTGCGCGCGTCGGGGCACTCGGGGCGGACGATCGTGCTCAAGGTGCGCCGCTACGACTTCTCCACGCTGACCCGGTCGGAGACCCTGCGGGGCCCGACGGACGATCCGGCGGTGGTCCGGGAGGCGGCGGCGCGGCTGCTGGAGGGGATCGACACGACGGGCGGCGTGCGGCTGCTGGGCGTGGGGGTGTCGGGGCTGGCCGACTACACGCAGGAGGACCTGTTCGCCCAGGCGGAGGCCGAGGCCGAGGCGCTGGCCCGGACGCAGGGGCCGGACGGGGGTGAGGGGGCTGACGGGGCTGACGGGGGCGCGGGGGCGCCCGTACCCGCGGAGGCGGGGGCCGGGGTCGAGGCCGCTGACGCGACCGTGGGGGAGCCCCCGCAGGAGCGGAGGTGGCCGGCGGGGACCGATGTGCGCCACGGAGAGTACGGGCCCGGTTGGGTCCAGGGCAGCGGGGTGGGGAGGGTGACCGTCCGTTTCGAGCGGCCGGGATCGCCGCCGGGCCGGGTGCGCACCTTCCGGATGGACGATCCCGACCTGGAACCGTCCGATCCGCTGCCGCTGGTGGGGGAGCCGGGCGGTGGACTTGCCGAAGTCGGTGGCGAAGGTGCCAAAGAAGGGACCGGTTGAGCGCGGACCGGTGCCGGCGGCCCCGGGCCTACGCCTCGCCGCCGGCGAGGTGGCCGAAGTCGCGGTCGCCGTGTTGGAAGTCACTCGGCAAGGTCACGTCCAGGCCGTAGTGGTGGTAGAGCTGGAGCTCCTGTTCGGGGGAGAGGTGGCGACCCACCCCGAAATCGGGGGCGTCCTTGATCAGGGCGCGTTCGAAGGGAACCCGCAGGGTGTCGCCCACCACCTCGCTCGGTTCCAGTGGGACGAACGCGTCGCGGCTGAAGAGTCCGGTCCGTACGGCGGCCCATTCCGGGACGCCCGTGGCATCGTCGAGGTAGACCTCGTCGACGGTGCCGATCTTGGTTCCATTGCGGTCGAACGCCTTGCGGCCGATCAGGCTGCGCGGATCGATGTCGGTCTGCACGGTCGCCTCCTTTTGGTCGCAACTCCTCCGTAATGACTACAAAAGTGCATTTCCGGGGAGGGGGCCACTCGAGGGAGTGCCCAGATCCTCGCTGGTAGGCTGGGGAACGGCTGCTGACCCTGTGCGGGAGAGTCCTCCGATCGAGTTCGTCGGAGGCGCCGAAGGAGCAACTCCTCCCCGGAATCTCTCAGGCAGACGTACCGCACGGACGAGGCCACTCTGGAAAGCAGGACGGGCGACGGATCGCAGTTCCGGTGCCCTTCCTCACCGACGGTGAAAGCCGGACCTCCACGGGCGATCCCCAGGAGGCCCGGTGAAGCTCTCAGGTTGAGATGACAGAGGGGGAGGCCGTCCGGGTGCCCGCGCCGTGGTACCCCTCGCAGGTCGTACGACCAGGAGGCCTCCGTACATGACCGCCAACCGCATTCCGCTCTCCCAGCTGGAGCGAGGCATCCCCTTCGAGCAGCGCCACATCGGCCCGGATGCCGAGGCGCAGGCGAAGATGCTGGCCCAGGTGGGCTACGGCTCCCTGGACGATCTGACCGCCGCCGCGGTGCCGGACGTCATCAAGAGCGCCGAGGCGCTGAACCTCCCCGGGGCCCGCACCGAGGCCGAGGTCCTCGCCGAGCTGCGTCAGCTCGCGGACCGCAACCAGGTCCTGACCCCGATGATCGGCCTCGGTTACTACGGCACCTTCACGCCGCCGGTGATCCTGCGCAACGTCATGGAGAACCCGGCCTGGTACACGGCGTACACGCCCTACCAGCCCGAGATCTCGCAGGGGCGCCTCGAAGCGCTGCTGAACTTCCAGACGGTCGTCGCCGACCTGACCGGACTGCCGACCTCCGGCGCCTCCCTGCTCGACGAGGGCACCGCCGCCGCCGAGGCCATGCAGCTCGCCCGCCGCGTGGGCAAGGTCAAGGGCGGGGTCTTCCTCATCGACGCGGACACGCTGCCGCAGACCATCGCGGTCATCGAGACGCGCGCCGAGCCCACCGGGGTCGAGGTCGTGGTCGCGGACCTGTCCGAGGGCATCCCGGCCGAGATCGCGGAGCGGGGCGTCTTCGGCGTGCTCCTCCAGTACCCGGGCGCCTCCGGTGCGGTCCGCGAGATCAAGCCGGTCATCGACCAGGCGCACGACCTCGGCGCGATCGTCACCGTCGCCGCCGACCTGCTCGCCCTGACCCTGCTCACCTCCCCGGGTGCGCTCGGCGCGGACATCGCCATCGGCACCACCCAGCGCTTCGGCGTCCCGATGGGCTTCGGCGGTCCGCACGCCGGTTACATGGCCGTCCAGGCCAAGCACGCCCGCTCGCTGCCCGGCCGCCTGGTCGGCGTCTCCGTCGACGCCGACGGCAACAAGGCCTACCGCCTGGCCCTGCAGACCCGCGAGCAGCACATCCGCCGCGAGAAGGCCACCAGCAACATCTGTACCGCGCAGGTGCTGCTCGCCGTCATGGCCGCCATGTACGCCGTCTACCACGGCCCCGACGGCCTGCGGACGATCGCCCGCCGCACCCACCGCTACGCCACCCTGCTCGCCGCGGGCCTGACGGCCGGCGGCGTGGAGCTGGTGCACGGCTCGTACTTCGACACGGTCACCGCGCGGGTGCCCGGCAAGGCCGACGGGGTCGTGGCCGCCGCCCGCGAGGCCGGGGTCAACCTCTACCGGGTCGACGCCGACCACGTCTCCGTCTCCTGCGACGAGACCACCCTGCGCGCCGACATCGACGCCGTGTGGGCCGCCTTCGGCGTCACCGCGGACATCGAGGCGCTGGACGAGGTCACCGCCGACACGCTGCCCGAGGGGCTGCTGCGCTCGGACGCCTACCTGAGCCACCCGGTCTTCCACCAGCACCGCTCCGAGACCGCGATGCTGCGCTACCTGCGCAAGCTGTCGGACAAGGACTACGCGCTGGACCGCGGCATGATCCCGCTGGGCTCCTGCACGATGAAGCTCAACGCGACCACCGAGATGGAGTCGGTGACCTGGCCCGAATTCGGCCAGCTGCACCCCTTCGCCCCGGTCGAGCAGGCCGCGGGGTACCTCACGCTCATCACCGAGCTGGAGGAACGTCTCTGCGAGGTCACCGGTTACGACAAGGTGTCCATCCAGCCCAACGCCGGCTCGCAGGGCGAGCTGGCCGGTCTGCTCGCGGTACGGGCGTACCACCGGGCGAACGGCGACGACCAGCGCACCATCTGCCTGATCCCGTCCTCCGCGCACGGCACCAACGCCGCCAGCGCGGTGATGGCCGGCATGAAGGTCGTCGTCGTCAAGACGGCGGACGACGGCGAGGTCGACGCCGCCGACCTGCGCGCCAAGATCGAGCAGTACCGCGACGAGCTCGCCGTGCTGATGATCACCTACCCGTCCACGCACGGCGTGTTCGAGGAGCACGTCGCCGACATCTGCGCGCAGGTGCACGACGCGGGCGGCCAGGTCTACGTCGACGGCGCCAACCTCAACGCCCTGGTGGGCCTCGCCAAGCCGGGTCACTTCGGCGGCGACGTCTCGCACCTGAACCTGCACAAGACCTTCTGCATCCCGCACGGCGGCGGCGGCCCGGGCGTCGGCCCGGTCGGTGTCCGGGCGCACCTGGCCCCGTACCTGCCCAACCACCCGCTGCAGCCGACCGCCGGTCCCGCGACGGGCGTCGGTCCGATCTCGGCCGCGCCGTGGGGTTCGGCGGGCATCCTGCCGATCTCGTGGTCGTACGTGCGCCTGATGGGCGGCGAGGGCCTCAAGCGCGCCACCCAGGTGGCGGTGCTCGGCGCCAACTACATCGCCAAGCGCCTGGAGCCGCACTTCCCGGTGCTCTACACCGGCCCGGGCAACCTGGTCGCGCACGAGTGCATCATCGACCTGCGCCCGCTGTCGAAGGCGACGGGCGTCAGCGTGGACGACATCGCCAAGCGACTGATCGACTACGGCTTCCACGCGCCGACGATGTCCTTCCCGGTGGCCGGCACCCTGATGATCGAGCCGACGGAGTCCGAGGACCTCGCCGAGATCGACCGTTTCTGCGACGCGATGATCGCCATTCGCGCGGAGATCGAGAAGGTCGCGGCGGGCGAGTGGCCGCTGGAGGACAACCCGCTGGCCAACGCCCCGCACACGGCCGCGGCGCTGGGCGGCGAGTGGAACCACCCGTACACCCGTGACGAGGCCGTCTTCCCGGGCGGGCTGAGCGCCGCCGAGAAGTACTGGCCGCCGGTCCGCCGGATCGACGGCGCGTTCGGCGACCGGAACCTCGTCTGCTCCTGCCCGCCGCTGGACGAGTACGACAACTGATGGTTGCGCTTGCCCATTGCTGAGCAATGAAAGGGGCCGGTCCGGGAGTATGCCTCCCGGGCCGGCCCCTTTCGCGTGCGTCGTGCGTGCCTCTTCGTACGTGTCTGTCTTCGTGCGCGTGCGTCGTGCGTGTTCCTCGTGCGCGTTCCTCGGGCGGCTCGCTACGCCGCCTTCACCACCTGCGCCGCCGCGAGCGGGCGGTGCGGAGCGATGATCTGGCCGTCCGGCAGCAGCTCACCGGTGTCCTCGAAGAGCAGGACGCCGTTGCACAGCAGGCTCCAGCCCTGTTCCGGGTGGTTGGCCACGGGATGTGCGGCCTCCCGGTCGGCGGAGTCGGCGCTAGGGCAGGCAGGCTGGTGCTGGCACATGGATACGTTCTTTCGCTGCGGTGTGGTCTGTGTGCTGCGGCTCGATGCGTCGTTCATGGCCGCCCCCCGTATCAATCTCGGTGTGGTCAGGGTCCAGTGTTGCCCTACGGACAGGCGTCCGCAGGGATTTCCGGTAGCTGTCCTCATAGATTGATGACGCATCACCCGTGCGGGCGGTTCAGCTCAACTCCCCTGTCATTTCGGGTGGTTCGGAACTGGCCCGAGCGGGCTAGGCCGAATGGGCACAGTGGGCCACGGGGTCGTCGGAGTCGGGTCGGATCGGGCCGCGGCGGCCCGGTTCAGGCGGCCGGTGCCGCCAGTGAGGGTGGCACCGGCGGGCCCTGGGGGCTCGGCGGGCTCTGGGGGGTGAGGCGGTGGGTCAACACCGGCAGCAACTCCGACACGGGGTGCGGGCGGTAGGCGGCGATGCCCGGCGGGGCGGGTGCCAACGGCACCAGCAGGTCGGCGGCGGCGGGCAGGCCGGCAGAGGCGTCGGCGCCGACCCCCTCGTGCAGCCACAGGGTGAGCATGTACAGCTCCGGTACGGACAGCAGCCGGGGCTGGTAGTTCTTGCCGAGGGATTCCGCCTGGCGCAGGGCGCGTTCGGTGGCGGCGACGTAGGGCCCCTCGAAGAAGTGGGAGAAGGCCCAGCCGTCCGCCGTCAGCCGGGTGTCCGCAGCGGCGACGAAGCGGTCGCCGCTGCGGATCAGGAACCTCCAGCCGGTGAGCCGGGTGCGGGGCGGCCGGCCCGCCGTCGACGGCAGGAACTGGAGCCGGTCCAGTACGTGGACTGGCAGGGGCAGTTCGGCGGTCAGCGGTCCTTGGAGGGAGCGCAGCGCCGGCGTGAGCGCCTCGTGGACCGCGGTGGGGGAACCGAGTGCCGCGAGGACGCTGCGCAGGGCGGGCGCGGGGGCCGGAGGGACATGCAGCGGCATGGTGGGTCGCCTCTCACTTGGGAGACCTGGGAGAACGGGGGCGGGTGCGGACGGCGCTGTCGCATTCTGGGGCCAGAGGGGGGCTGAGGGGCAATGGCCGCGCGCCAACTCTCTGCCTCGTTTGCGGAGTTTATACGACATGTGTTCACGCAGTGTTTCGGCTAGCTGTCCCGCCCATTGCCGACAAGGCGCATACCGGTCCCACTGTGGAGGAATCTCAGCTGCGCGAGCGCGGACATCCTGCGCTGACCTCGGAGGTTACCCGAAGGGCGCTCGGCTGGAAAGCGCCGTTATTGCGTACACGGAAAAGTCGACGGGGGCATTGCGGGATGCCCCTTGCCAGACGAATGTGCCGTAGCGCCCATCGGCCAAACCGGCGCGCGCTGTCCGCCAGTCGTGCCCCCGCCGCGTTATCGATCACTCGGCCGGGGCATCATCGACCGTAACGTGCGCCCGGACGGACCGGGCCGGGCCCACTCGTGGAGGGACGCTTCGATGGGGGAGAAGGTCGTGGCAGGCGGATTCGACCTGTCCGATCGGCAACGGTATCGGAGGAAGCTTCACGAGTGCCTGGAGGGACTGGAGCGGCTTCTGGCGGAGAAGAGGTTCGATCGCCCCAAGAACATGATGGGGCTGGAGATCGAGTTGAATCTCGCGGGTTCCGACGGATTGCCGAGAATGGTGAATGCCCAGGTACTGGAGCGCATTGCGAGCCCCGATTTCCAGACCGAACTCGGCATGTTCAACCTGGAGGTCAACATACTTCCGCACCGGCTCGACGGCCGGGTATTCGACCAGCTCGCGGAAGAACTCAGCGCGAGTCTCGCATATGCCAATCGGCAGGCCGCGGAGATAGACGCCGGGGTGGTGATGATCGGCATCCTGCCCACGATCTCCCGCGGCGACCTCGTCTCCGCGAACCTCTCGGCGGTGGACCGCTACTCGCTGCTGAACGAGCAGATCCTGATGATGCGGGGCGAGGACTTCGTCCTCGACATCGACGGGGTGGAGCGGCTGACCTGGACCTCGGGGTCGATCGTCCCGGAGGCGGCCTGTACCTCGGTCCAGTTGCACCTCCAGGTCACCCCCGCCCGGTTCGCGGACGTGTGGAACGCGGCGCAGGCGGTGGCGGCGGTACAGATAGCCGTGGGCGCCAACTCCCCCTTCCTCTTCGGGCGCGAGCTGTGGCGGGAGTCGCGGCCCCCGCTCTTCCAGCAGGCCACCGACACCCGGCCGCCCGAGCTCCAGGCCCAGGGGGTGCGGCCGCGGACCTGGTTCGGCGAGCGCTGGGTCGACTCGGCGTACGAACTCTTCGCGGAGAACGTCCGCTACTTCCCGGCGCTGCTGCCGATCTGCGACGAGGAGGAGCCGCTGCGGGTGCTCGGCGAGGGCGGGGTGCCCAGCCTCCAGGAACTCGTCCTGCACAACGGCACCGTCTACCGCTGGAACCGGCCCGTGTACGGGGTCGCCGACGGGGTGCCGCACCTGCGGGTGGAGAACCGGGTGCTGCCGGCCGGGCCCACCGTCACCGACGTGGTCGCCAACGCCGCCTTCTACTACGGGCTCGTGCGCACCCTCGCCGACGAACAGCGCCCGGTGTGGAGCCGGCTGCCCTTCGCGGAGGCGGAGGCCAACTTCGACGCGGCCTGCCGCTACGGGATCGACGCGCGGCTGCGCTGGCCGCGCCGGGGCCGGGGCGGGGGACTGGCGAGCGTGCCCGCGGTCCGGCTCGTGCTCGACGAGCTGCTGCCGATGGCGGCGGCCGGGCTCGACGCCTGGGGCATCGAGCCCGCGGACCGGGACCACTACCTCGGGATCATCGAGGAGCGCTGTCGCCGGCGCGCCAACGGGGCGACCTGGCAGGTCGAGACCTACCACCGGGCGCTGGCCGCCGGGCTGGAGCGGGACGCGGCGCTCGCGGCGACCACCCGCCGCTACACCGAGCTCATGTACAAGGGGGACCCCGTGCACACCTGGCCCGCCGGGTTGCCGGAGGAGGAGGTGAGCGCGGCCCTGACCGCGGGGCGGTAGGGCGGTGGGGCGGTGGGGGTGGTCGGGCGGATCCGTTCCGTGCGGCAGCCGGGTTCCGTGCGGTGCGGCGGCCGCCTTCCGTCCGGTGCCCTGTCCTGCCCGGTGATCCCGTTCCGTCGTAGAGCGGGCAGTATGGGGTGGTCGGAGCGGGACGGTGGGTCGGAGCGGGACGGAGTCAGGCGTGCGGGCGGATCCGGAGCCGGTGGTCGGGACCTTGCGCGAGGACGGGCGGCGGGTCCTGCGGACCGAGACGCTGCTGGTGCTCGCCCTGTCGCTGGGGGCGAGCGCGGTCTCGGCGCTCATCAGCTTCATCGGCTCGCTCACCAAACCGGGCGGGCTGAAGGACCAGGCCGCCACGCTCAACGGCTCCTACGCGCCGGGCCGCCCCTGGCTCGACCTGTCCTGGCAGCTCTTCGGGATCGCGACCGCCCTGGTCCCCGTACTCCTCGTGGCCCACCTGCTCACCCGCGAGGGCGCGCCCGGTCTGCGGGTGCTGGGTTTCGACCGCACCCGGCCCCGCGCGGACCTGGGGCGCGGGGCGCTCGTCGCGGCCGGGATCGGCAGCGCCGGGCTCGCCTTCTACTTGGCGGCGCGCGCCTCGGGCTTCAACCTGACGGTGGTGCCGGAAGCGCTGCCCGACGTGTGGTGGAAGTTCCCCGTACTGATCCTCTCCGCGGTGCAGAACTCCGTGGTGGAGGAGGTCATCGTGCTGGCCTACCTGCTGCGCAGGCTGGACGGGCTGGGCTGGTCGCCGACGGCCGCGCTGCTGGCCAGCTCGGTCCTGCGCGGCTCGTACCACCTCTACCAGGGCATCGGCGGCTTCCTGGGCAACGTCGTCATGGGCGTCGTCTTCGTCCTGCTCTACCGGCGCTGGGGCCGGGTCGGGCCGCTGGTGGTCGCGCACGCGCTGCTCGACATCGTGGCCTTCGGCGGGTACGCGCTGCTCGCCGGCAAGGTCGGCTGGCTGCCCACGCCCTGAGGGGCCGGGACGCGGGCTGCGGCGGCCCGGTTCAGGGTGCGGTCAGCAGCTCGCCGTCGAGGACGGTGACGGCGCGCCCGGTCAGGAACGTACGGTCCCCAGCGAGCCGGACCGTGACCAGGCCGGTGCGCGCCGAACCCTGGAAGCCGGTCAACTCGGTGCGGCCCAGGCGCGCGGCCCAGAAGGGGGCGAGCGCGGTGTGCGCGCTGCCGGTGACCGGGTCCTCGTCGACGCCGACGGCGGGGAAGAAGCCGCGGGAGACGAAGTCGTACCCCCGGGCGGGGTCCTCGGCGGCGGCGGTGACGATCAGCCCGCGCTGCGCGTAGGCGGCGATCACCGCGAGGTCGGGACGCAGCTCGCGCACGGCGGTCTCGTCGGCCAGCTCGACCACCAGGTCGCCGATGTGGGCGGCGGTGTCGTGGACCGAGCGCACCTCCACCCCGCCCAGCGCCACGGCGAGGGCTTCCGGGAGCTCGTACGGGCTGAGCGTGGAGGTCGGGAAGTCCATGGTCACCGTGCCGTCGGCGGCCGCCTCGGTGGTGAGGACGCCGCAGCGCGCGGCGAACCGGACCGGTCCGTCCGCCAGGCCGGTGCTGGCCAGGACGTGCGCGGTGGCGAGGGTGGCGTGGCCGCACATGTCGACCTCGGCGGTCGGGGTGAACCAGCGCAGCGCCCAGTCGGCCTCACCGCCGGGCGGCAGCGGGTGCGCGAAGGCGGTCTCGGAGAGGTTGACCTCGGCGGCGACCTGCTGGAGCCAGGCGTCGGGCGGGAAGCCCGCTTCGCCGTCCAGGAGCAGGACTCCGGCGGGGTTGCCCTGGAAGGGCCGGTCGGTGAAGGCGTCGACGATTCGGATGCGCATGCGGTCGACCGTAGGGCGGGCCGTGACCGGAGGACAAAGGCCACTTCGGGGTGGGTGGCCCTGAGGGTGGCCGCCCGTGGGCGGCGCCGCGGCCGGCCGCAGCACCGCTCGTGGGCCGGTGTCAGGTGGCCTGCCGGTGCAGGACCACCACGTCGCCGGCGTCCGGATCGCCCATCAGCACGAACAGCTCGGGCCGCTCCCCGGTCCCCGCCACTTCCCACCGCAGCTCCGCGCTCTCGCACTCGGGGAACGTCAGGACCACGGCCGCCCGCCGGTCGCCCACCGTCTCCCCCGCGGCCGTGGAGCGCCAGGTGCCGCGCCCGCTGCAGTGGCCCACGACGTCGAAGCCGTCGTGCACCGGCAGCTGCTGCGCCGCCGCGTCGCCCCGGTCCCCGAGCGTCAGGCTGACCCCATCGCCCGTCCACCGGCCGACGTAGTCGGCGTGCCCGAGGACGGGCGGCTCGTACGCGGGGGCGATGGCGCCGAGGACGAGGGTGACGAGCGTGGCCACCGCGATCGGCCCGATCGCCCAGAGCCGGATCTTGCCCCGCCGTACCTGCCGCATCCGGGCGAGCACCGCGACCGCCACGGGCGGGAACCCGACGGCGGCAGTCCAGCCGAGGGCGGTGGCGTACGCGGCGCCGGTCAGCACCGAGAGCGGTAGGGCGTACCCGGCGGCGAACGCGACCGTCGCGGGCAGGGCCCAGCGCGGAGCGGCGATCCGGGTGCGCACGCCGAGGGCGTTCGAGGCGAGCATCACCGGGGTGGTGAAGAGCAGGCTGTGCAGCCATCCCGCCGCGTAGGCGAGCGGGGGGCCGAAGACGACCATCACGAACAGTCCGAAGAGCACGGCGATGCCGCCGCCGTAGCCGCGGCCGTAGGGCTCGGCCGCGACCGAGGCGAGCTGGGCGTACAGCGCCGCGCACAGGAGCGTGCCGCCCCCCACGACCTCGGCGCCCGGTGCGATGCCGCTCCAGGCTCGTGAGTGCCGCGGCTGCACGGTGCCGACCTGTCGGTTCACGGCGAGGCCCCCCTCGGGCATCAATTGAACACGTTCAATTGATGCGGACACTACACCCTTGGCGCGCTCGTGTGCTCGTCCCTGTCGAGGGCATGGACGGTGCAGGGGCGGCCGAGGACGGTGTCCTCGCGCAGCGGGGTGAATCCGAGACGCCGGGCGACGGCCGTGGAGGCCGTGTTGCCGTGGTGGATCATGGCGGTGATCCGGTGGAGGCCTAGTGGCCCGAAGCCCCACGCGAGCACGGCCCGGGCGGCCTCGGTGGCGTAGCCGTGTCCCCAGTGCTCGCGGGCGAAGGTCCAGCCGATCTCGGTCTCGTCGAACTGTTCCCACCAGTTCAGGCCGGAGCGTCCGATCGCTTCGCCGGTGCTGCGCAGTTCGACGGCGCACAGGCCGTGACCGCGCCGGGTCCACTGGTCCTGTATCGCCTGCAGGCGTGCGGCGGCCTGCTCCCGGTGGTAGTCGCCGACGAACCGGTTGACCTCGTCGTCCGCGTGGAGGCGCACCCACCAGTCGGTGTCGGCTTCGGTGAGCGGGCGCAGTCGCAGGCGTGGTGTGGTGATCACTGTCGTCGGTCCTCGTGTCCGTGGGTTCGTGGGTCGGGGTCATGGGCGGGGGCGGCGGGCCCCTCAGTCGATGCAGAACTCGTTGCCCTCGATGTCCAGCATGGGGATGCACGCGTCGTTGCCGTCGTACAGCGTCCGCACGTGCACCGCGCCGAGGGGGACCAGGCGTGCGCACTCGGCCTCCAGTGCGGCGAGGCGCTCCTCGCCCACGAGTCCCGTGCCGACCCGGATGTCGAGGTGCAGCCGGTTCTTGGCGGCCTTCCCCTCGGGAACGCGCTGGAAGTACAGCCGCGGACCGACGCCCGAGGGGTCGCTACAGGCGAACCAGGCGTCCCGCTCCTCGGCCGGCTGCGACCGCCTGAAGTCGTCCCAGCTGGCGGATCCGGACGGCGGCGGCGCCGGGACGTACCCCAACACCTCGCACCAGAAGAGGGCGAGGCGCTCGGGCTCGGCGCAGTCGAAGGTGACTTGGAACTTCTTGATCGCTGCCATCGGCCCACCGTAACGGCGCGTCCCGGCGCCGGATCCCCGGGGGCGCCACGCCCCGCGTGGAAGCCGCCGGGCGGTGGCCGAGCGGCCGGGAATCCCCAAGTCCCGGGCGACGGGCTCCTTCTGGCGCAGGCTCGCAGTTTCGGCGGTCGGCACAGCCATGTCGCGCAGGTGCGTGTCGTACTCGGCCGCGTACCCGTCGTCGATCGCCGGGAGGACCCTCCCGAACGCCGCGGTCAGCCGCGCCAAGGAAGCCCGGTACGGCTCCCTGAGCGGGCCTTTGGGCCCGAAACGCACCGGCGCCGGCTGTGCGCGGGCGTGGCGTCCGCGAACTTCCGGACCTGGGCAGGACCGTCATGCCCACGATGGAGATCCTGGCGGCGGGGATGGCTATCAGTGGGCCGCCCATCGACTCGACCCAATCGGAGCAAGGGCGAAGGCTCGCGTTCGCCGCTGCGCGAGAGTTGCGGGGCGTACCGCTGCGCATGCGGGCACGTCGGTGGTGTAATCGCGCAGGGCCTGGCGAGCGGGAACGCTCGGTGTCGGGGAGGGCATGTGGACGAGTTACAGCCGAGCGATCCGCGGCAAGTGGGGCGGTACCGGATAACCGGGCGCCTGGGCGCCGGTGGGATGGGTCAGGTCTATCTGGGGCATTCGCCCAGTGGGCGGCTGGTCGCGGTGAAGGTGGTACGGCCCGAGCTCGCCCAGGATCCTGGATTCCGCCGCCGGTTCGCCCGCGAGGTGGCCGCCGCCCGCAGGGTCACCGGCTTCTTTACGGCCGCCTTGGTCGAAGCCGACCCTGACGGCCCGAGCCCTTGGCTTGCCACGGCCTACGTCCCCGGAATGGCCCTGGACGAGGCCGTCGCTTCGCATGGCCCCTGGCCGGTGGAGTCGGTACGTGCCCTGGGTGCGGGACTCGCCGAGGCGCTGGAGGCCATCCACGCGGCCGGCTTGGTCCACCGGGACCTCAAGCCCTCGAACGTCCTGATCGCGCCGGACGGACCTCGGGTGGTCGACTTCGGGATCTCCGTGGCCCTTGAGGCCACAGCACTCACTCGCACCGGCATGATCGTGGGCACCCCTGGTTTCATGGCGCCCGAACAGCTCACGGGCAAGCCGGTGACACCGGCCACCGATGTGTTCGCCCTCGGAGCCGTGCTGACGTACGCGGCCACCGGCATCGGGCCCTTCGGTACGGGCTCCGCGCAGATGCTCAACTTCCGTATCGCGTACGAGGAACCGGACCTCGGCCTACTGCCGCCGGAGGGTCTGGACGTCGTCGCCCGCTGCCTGGCCAAAGACCCCCGATTGCGCCCGTCCGTGACCGCGCTGATCGAGGAACTCGCCGTGGTGCGCGCCGAGAGCCATCACCCGACCGAGGTCGCCTCTCCCACCTGGCCGCCCACGGCCCTCGCCGAGGCGCCGCCCACTCCTGCCGCCGTGCTCACCACGATTGCGTCGGTCGACGAACCTCAGCCGGTCCCCGCGCCCGTGCCCGCGCCCCGTCGGGTCACCGCGACAGCAGCACCAGCCGTATCGCCGTGGTCCCGCCGCATCGCCATCGCCCCCTTCGGGTCGGCCATCGTGGCGCTGGCGCTCGCCATGCTGCTGCCCCCTGTCGAATGGGCGGGGTCGGCCCTGACCAGCATGGCCGAGGGCTCCTGGCCATTCGTCGTGGCTGCCGCGTTCGGCATCGGCAGCTCCGTCACGGCGATGGTCGTCTCGCGCCGTGATCCCGAGCTTCCCTGGCCAAGATGGCCTCGAATCCTGCACATCGTCGCCGCGGCCGTCAACAGCGGGCTGCTTTACATGGCCGTCACCCGGATGGCCCATGGGGACCTCGCTGTCCTGACATCCGGCGCGTACGCGTACATCGCCGCCTGCACGATGCTGATCTACGGTGCGTTCCGGTTCCCCTCACCGAAGGCCGAGCCTTAGCTCGCTCGCCTGACCCATCTCTCACGATCCAGGTCAGCTGCCGGAGGCGCGCGAGTAGCCCACCTTCGCTGGGACGAGCCAACGCGGACGTCCCCCACGCCGGATTCCCGGCTTCCGCCCCAGGCTCCTGGTCCCTGCCGGGCGCGACACCGACGGCGAGGAGCGCGGCGGCGATGCGTTCGGTCCTCCGTTGACGATCCGGATGACGTCCGCGGTGGCTCTTGTGCTTCATCACCGCATTGATGTCCGCCCCGCGGTCCAGCAGCAGGTCTCGGCAGCCGCACAGGCCCTCTCGGAGCTGCGCACTTCCCCGGAACGCGACCAGATCGGCACGCCGACCGGCTGACGCGTCCACGCAACCGGTCGGGACGGCAGCATTGCGCACCGCCGGTGGATCCGACCTTGGATGACAGCCTTTCGATCGACCGGCTGTGGCCGGAGACGGACCGACCTGTGACAGCGAGGTGGGACGGATTGCCACCGACTTGGGACCAACGCTGTTTAGCGGCGCGGAAGTTGGACCGATCGGGGTGGGCGGAAGCGGTGCCGTCGTCGATGGCCGCGTCGCAGGCCGGAGCAGACAAGGCCCAGATGTGGGCCGGGCGGGACGGTGGCTGCGGGCCCACCGGATTTCCGGGCGGTCAGGCCGTCATGCTCACTAGGATTGACCCATGACCAGTCGACGTCAGCTGATACTTCGCCTGTCACTGCCCCTGCCCCTGCTGTTGGCGTCCACGCTCTCCCTGGCGGCCTGCAGCTCGACGCCCTCCAAGGCCACGGTGGCGGCGCGCGAGTTCGCCAAGTCCGCCTGCACCTCCCTGCAGCAGCTGACCGACCACCTCGCCCGCCCCCGGCCGTCACATCTGACCGACCCCTACTACCAGACCGCCCAGCAGTACCTGAACACGGCGACCAACCGCGCCGCCGACGCGGCTCAACAGGACCACGGCTACCAGGAGTTCGCCGACACCCTGCACCGGGCGGCCGAGACCTGGCAGGTCACCTCCACGCTGGACAAGGCCGAGCCGCTGATCCAGCAGGCGCGGAAGGAGAAGTGCTGACGCTCTCGACCGGCTGGCCGGAGGACCGCTCTTTGCCGTCAGGTGCCCGAGCGCCGCTGGTATTCCGGCATGACGGATTGGTCGCAACTCAGTCATGCTTACGGCTCGGGCTCTGCCCTGAGCCCGTCGATCGCAGGCGGGCGGTGACCATCCGGCCCAGCTGAGGGCACGTCAGATTTATCCAATCCAAGCCGCCAGTCGGCCGATAGGTTCCCACCTCGACCCGAAACGAGCCCCCACGGCAGTGGGGGGTAGGGACGTTCGCGTTCCGGCAGACGTCCGCGGGGTGGGAGGGGTCTTGATGCCTGGGGATAGCGGCAGAGCGCGATTATCCGCGCGGTCATGGCTACGGATGATCGTCTTCGCGTTGGCGATGGCCGTGGTGGTTTCACTGGCGCAGGCGGGGAGCACGCCCTCCGCGTCGGCCGCATCGGCGGCGTCCAGGAAGGTGCCGCGGAACCTGCCGCTCCTTTCGGTCTCGTCACCCGCCGAGCGGAAACCGCAGGCGCCGCAAGCCGAGCCGAAGCAGCCGAAGGCCGACTTCGCGCCCTTGGCGACCGGCGAGCACGTCCGGTTCGACGCGCGAAGGGCGGTGCGCGGCGCCGACGCCGACACCGCACCGCAGACCCGTCCGGTTACCCCGGTCGATGGCGCGGTGGTGGGCACCGAGACCCCGCTGTTGCAGGTGGACTCGGTCGGTGACGGCTTCCTGTACTGCTTCAAGATCTCCACCGGGTTCGACGGCCGCTCGGGCAGCGTGGTGGACTCCGGCTGCCTCGACCAGCCGCAGTGGACGGTCCCCAAGCACGTGCTGCACGACGGCGCCCGCTACACCTGGACGGCGGCCACCGCCGTGGCCGGCGCGACGACGGCGACGCCGCCGCTGTGGGTCGGGCACTTCACGGTCAACCAGCGGGTGGGGGATCCGGGACCGGCGCCGACCGACCACCTGGGGCCGGTGACGGTGAACCTGTTCAACGGCAACGCGCACGTCGAGGCCGCCGGACCGGCGTTCCAGACCGTTGGCGGTTCGGCCGGGGTGAGCCTGGCCTACAACTCTCGGCAGGGCGCGCCGCACGGAGTGCGCGCCTCGTACTTCAACGACTCGCGGCACACGGGCACCCCGGACGCGACCCCCGTGATGGTGCGCGGCGAGTCGCAGGTCAACCTGGACTGGGGCGTCCCGTGGACCGGCAACCCGGACAACCAGCCGTGGCGGGACAACCCGATGCCGCCGGCACTGGACAAGAACTGGTACGTCGTGCGCTGGGAGGGCCAGTTCAAGGCCGCGGTCACCGGTGACTTCCAGTTCGCGGGCGCGCACACCGACGGCGCGCGGGTCTGGGTGGGCGACAAGCTCGTCTACGACAACCCCGGCCCCGCCGATCCAGGCGACGACTTCCTGCTGCCCGGTCCGCGCCAGACCCAGGAGGTCGCCCTCAAGGCCGGCCAGCTGGTGCCGATCCGCGTCGAGCTCTACCACCACTCCGACCAGCGCCCCCGCATGGTGCTGTGGGCCAAGAGCAGCACCGGCGCCGACGACCAGCGCTCCCACAACCTGCAACCGCGGATCGTGCCGACGGAGTGGTTGCTCTCCTCGGACTCGCAGTCGCTGCCAGCGGGTTGGACGCTGTCGGCGCAGTCCAGCGGCTACAGCAGCGCCGAGATGTTGGACGGATCGGTGGTGCTCACCGACTCCGCCGGCGGCAAGCACACCTGGGCCAAGGCGTCCACGGGCGGCTACACGCCGCCGGTGGGCGAGGACGGCGTGCTCGCCTTCGACGGCAAGGGCCAGATCACGGTCACCGAGGGCGAGACGGTGTCGGTGTTCAACGCCGACGGCAGGCTCGCGGCGGTGGAATCGGTATTGGACGGCAAGAAGCCCGCCGCTCTGCAGTACGTCTACGGCGGGAACCCGGCGCGGCTGACCCGGATCAAGGACCCGGTCTCCGGCCGGTCGCACCAGCTCTTCTACAACACCGACGGCAGCGACGGCTGTTACGGCGGCACGTCCCGCCCGCCGGGCGCGGACCGGGCACCCCAGCAGATGCTGTGCCGGATCCGCTACTGGGACGGCAGCGAGACCCGGCTGTGGTACCAGCTGGGCACCCTCGCCCGGATCGAGAACCCGGGCGCGGCCATGCAGGACTTCGACTACGTCGGCCGCGCCTCGGCCAAGCAGCGCTACGAGGAGGCCGGGGACAACGAGGAGGAGAAGCAGCGGGCCCTGGACAGCATCGGGCCGCTGGCCACCCTCCGCGGCAGCCTGGCCTACGACTGGGTGGCCCGCCAGGCCCCGTCCGAGGAGAACGGGTGCACCAACACCGGTGACACGGCGGCCGCTTGTACGGTGATCGGCTACGCCACCGTGATCGAGCAGCCCCAGGAACCGCCGGCCCTGCGCGCGGTGCAGGTGCTGGCCCCGGCCCCGGACGGCCGCTCGAGCGGGCTGCGGGCCGAGCACTTCTACCAGTACTACCTCGAACGCAAGCAGGCCACCGTGGCCCTGGCCGGGGTGTACGACTCCACCCGCTCGCGCACCGTGACGTACGACGACGCGGGCCGCGCGCTGGTCACCACCGACTTCGCCGGCGCGACGATATCCGCCGAGTGGAACGCGAAGGACCAGGCCACCGGCGCGGTCGACAGCGCCGGCCGGCGCTCCACCACGGTCTACGACCACGCCGACCGCCCGGTCGACAAATACGGCCCCGCACCGGCGACGTGCTTCAACGGCCAGACCCCGACACCCGCCTGCGCGGCGAAGGTGCCGCACAGCCACACCGGTTACGACGAGGGGCTCGCGGGACTCTCGGCCGCCTTCTACGACAACCCGGAACTGTCGGGCGTACCCGTCTCCTTCGCCACTGGTGTGGGCGCCGGCGACGGGGCACTGTCCCAGTCCTGGGGAGCGAGCCCGCCGGTGGCGAACACCGGCGGCTGGTCGGGCCGGTTCACCGGCGAGATCCAGTTCCCCGCCGCTGGCGCGTACGGTCTCGGGTTCACCGCGGTCGACGGCGTGCGCCTGTGGGTGGACGACGTCCTGACCGTCGACAGCTGGAGCGACAAACCCTCCACCGCGGTCACCGGCACGTACACCAACACCACGGCAGGCAGCCGCCACCGCGTCCGCGTCGACTACTACAACCGCACGGGCACGACGGGCGCCCTGGCCTTCACCTGGACCCCGCCCGGCACCAGCGCAGCGGCACAAATACCCGGCACCAACCTCGCGCCCCGCTACGGCTGGGCGACCAGCTCCACCACCGACGACACCTCCGGCGGCGACAAGGAACGGGCCCCGTCCAAGCGCAGCACCAGTAGCTACTCCGACCCGACGGCGGGCATCGACCCGGTGTACGGGCTCACCGTGTCCACGACCGTCGATCCCGGTGGTCTGGGCCTGACCGCGCGGACCCGCTACGAGCGGCCGGGCGAAGGCTATCTGCGCAAGCTGGCCACGGCCATGCCCGCCGGCGACGTCGCCAACCTCGACAAGCGGAACACGACCGCCTATTACGGCGACACCGAGACCCGTACCAACCCCTGTGATCCGGGCACTCCGGCCGCCAACCAGGGCGGTATGGCCAAGACCGCCACCGAGGCCAAACCGGGCAACGGCCCGGCGCTCACCGGTGAGACGGTGTACGACGAGGCCGGCCGGGTGGTGGCCCAGCGCGTCAACGACGAGCCGTGGACTTGCACCGGCTACGACGCGCGCGGACGGGTGGTGAAGAAGACCGTTCCTGTGTACGGGGACAAGCCGGGGCGTACCGTCGTCGCCGACTACGCCGTCGGCGGCGACCCGTTGACCTCGAAGATGACCGACGAGAACGGGTCGATCACCACCGTGATCGACCTCCTGGGCCAGGAGATCCGCTACACCGACGCCAACGGCGTCACGTCCGCGTCCACGTACGACCAGGTCGGCCGGCTGGTCAAGGACACGACCACGGTCAAGGGCGTGTCCAGCACCGTGACGTACGCCTGGAACGACGCCAACCAACTGACCACGGTCAAGGTGGACGGGGCCACCATCGCCACCCCCGCCTACAATGCCGCTGCCGAGCTGACCGGTGTCGCCTACGGCAACGGATCCCGCCTCGACTCGCTGACACGCAACGATGCGGGCAAGCCGACGGCGTTGAAGTGGAAGACCTCCGCGTCCACGGTCGTCGACACGGTCGCCCGCTCCCGCGACAACCGTGTCACCGACGACGTGGTGACCGTAGACGGCAAGACCGCCGCGACCTACGCCTACGCCTACGACGCCATGGGCCGACTGACCTCGGCGGCGGTCCCGCACCACCAGCTCACCTACCGCTTCGACCCGACCGACGGCTGCGGCACAGCGAAGGCCGCCGGACAGAACACCAACCGCACCGCATCCACCGACAGCCTCAACGGCGCCCCCGCGGTCACCACCGGCTACTGCTACGACGGCGCCGACCGGCTGACCTCGACCAACGGCGGCCTCACCCTGGCCGCCACCTACGACTCCCACGGCGACGTGGTCAAGCTCGGGGGCGACACCCTGGGCTACGACTCCGCCAAACGGCACATCCAGACCACGACCGCGTCCGGCACCGCGATCTCCTACACCCGGGACCCGTCCGACCGGCTCACCGCCCGCACGGTCACCGGCGCCACCGACGCGTCGAAGAACGGGTCCACCCGATACTCCTACAGCTCCAAACAGGACGACGCCGACCTCATCCTGGACAAGGACGGTGGCCTGCTCCAGCGGATCGTGGCCCTGCCCGGCGGCGTCCTGCTCACCAAGAACTACGACAAGGCCGCCACCACCAACTGGTCCTACCCCAACATCCACGGCGACGTCCTGTTCACCGCCGACGGCACCGCCGCCCGCACCGGCGACCTCCACCTCTATGACCCGTTCGGGCAGAACATCGACCCCGCCACCGGCGCGTTCGCCGACATCCCGATCCCGGCCACCGCGGCCGGCGGCATGGACTTCGGGTGGTTGGGCCAGCACGAGCGGCCGGTGGAGCACCTGGCCGGCCAGCAGGCCATCGAAATGGGCGCACGCGTCTACCTCCCCGTCCTGGGCCGCTTCCTCCAGATCGACCCGGTGGCGGGCGGATCGGCCAACGACTACGACTACGTCAACGCCGACCCGATCAACGGCCTCGACCTCGCCGGAACCTTCAGCTGGAAATCGGTGGTCCACGTCGCGACCACCGCCGCCGAGGTGGTGGCCTACGTGCCGGGCCCGGTCGGCACGGTCGCCTCCGGGGTGGCCGTGGCAGGCCAGCTCGCCCAGGGCAACAAGGCCGCCGCAGCCATGGACGCGTTGGGCATGATCCCCGGCGGCAAGCTCGCCAGTACCGTCGCCAAGTCCGTCGGCAAGGAGGCCTCGACGCTCGGGAAGGCCGCCGAGGCCGTCGAGAAGACGTGTGGCCCCAACTCCTTCGCACCCGACACCCCAGTGGTGATGGCCGACGGCACCACCAAGCCGATCAGCGAGATCTACGAGGGCGACCAGGTCCAGGCCACCGACCCCGCCACCGGTGCCACCGCCGCCGAACCCGTCACGGACGTCATCACCGGCCACGGCACCAAGCACCTGATCGACATCGGCCTCGAAGGGCAGCAACCGGCGACGATCACCGCCACCACCGGCCACCCCATCTGGATCCAGGGCTACGGCTGGATGGACGCGGGGGACATCAGGACCGGTGACCTCGTCGCCAGCGGACCCGGCTCGGCAGCCGTGCGAGTCACCTCGGTCCACGACCGCGGCGAGATCGACAACCAAACCGTCTACAACCTCACCGTCAGCCATATCCACACCTACTATGTACGCGCCGGTGAAACACCGGTTCTGGTTCATAACGCCGGTGGAAGCTCCTGCGGTGGCGTTCCATTTGGAGTGGGTGGCCAAAAGGCTCCGGCGGCCAACAGTAAGAGGAACTTGGACGGCGGCATCTACAAGGATCGCGATACGGCGGTAGCGAGGGCGCAGCAGAAGGTGGCCGAGAACGATTCTGCGAGATTCAGGAAAGAGTGCAGCTCAACGGCCTGCCACGTGCACACGGATGTCTACAACAATCGTGGTGAGGTGCTGGAAACGTGGCACTATCAGTGGCACCGCCCCTAGGAGTAGAACGAATGGACTCTTCCTCTATTCGACGCGCTGCTCGTGAATTCTGCGCCGCGGTGATGGAGCACGCGGCCCTGTGTGAGGACGATCCCGATAACGCGCCTCGCATCATGCCGGCCGTCGCTCGGATCCAGGAACTGGCCAGGTCGTACGGGGATGCCGTGTTGGACAGGTCTGGGTGGAGCAATCCATTGGTGGGCATCGCTCGGGCGATGCCCACCGCTGAACATGAATCGCCCACCACGTCTCCGGGGGAGGAGCCGGGTTCAGAGGGAAGGCGGATGTGGATTTCCGTAATCGACGAGCATGCGCTCTTTGTGGACGACCCAGCCGCTCTGGTTGCCTATGTCGAGAATCGGACGGGTGGAGGCGTGGACGGCGTAACGGAAGCCCTGACCGCGCTGTGCACAATGGACGGCTGGCAGCCCGAACTGATCCCGAAGAACGTCGTCCAGACTGATTGGCGGTCAATCGATGTATGCGAGGGGTGAACGACGGACCCTGGAGGAGCGGCGTTTGACGTAGCGCCCCGACCCTGGAGCTTGAACACCGGAGAGACTTGGATCTTGATGGTCGGGCCTCGTGGGAGCCGACGCGGAGTCGGCTCCCACGGTGTGCGGCCGTGGTCTGACGTGGTGTTCAGCCGGCGGAGGCGAGTTGCCGTCTCTGGCTCCTAGCCGCGGTGGACGCAGTACAGGTACCCGTACGGCGCCTCTGTGGTGAGGTTGGAGTACCTGACGAGGGCGGGGCCGTCGGCGCTGGTGGCGGTGGGGTGCTTGGTGACGGGGGACCAGGTGGTGCCGTTCCAGGTGGCGTAGCGCAGTTCTTCGGAGAGGCCGTCGGCCCGGTACATGCACAGCAGGCCGCCGGGGACGGGGGCGATGGCGGGGCGGGCGGTGGTGGAGCCCAGGGGCAGTTCTTCGAACGGTGACCAGGTGGCGGTGGCTGAGACGGTGTACCTGCTCATGAACAGGCCCTTTCCGTTCGCGCCGCGCACCACACAGTACGGAGCTGAGCCTCCGGAGTCGTGGCCCACTGCGGGGGAGTCACAGGTTGTGCCGCTGGGGAAGGGCTTGAACGTGCCCCAGCTGTCGTTGGCGCGTTCGCTCCAGAGCAGCTTGTTCTCCGGTCCGCGGACGACGCAGAGCAGCTTCACGCCGTGGGTGCTGAGGGCGGGTGAGCCGAGGACGACGTTCTCGGCGACTGTTTGCGGATTCGACCAGGACGTGCCGGAGAACTGCGTCGTCATCACGGCGTTGCTGCGGTTGTAAGCGCACCACAGCTCGCCCTGCGAGGACACGGTGAGGGTCGGCGAGTCGCTGGTGACAGCCTTGGGGATCTGGGCGAACGGCCGCCAGGTACCGCCTTCCAGGGTGCTCCACCACAGGCCGCCGGAGCCGGCGAACCCGGAGACCACGCAGTACAGCTTGCCCTGGTACTCGGCCAGTGCGGGTGTTCCGGACATGGTGCCGGAGGGGAAGGGGACGTCCGGGCTCCACGTGTGCTGTTGGCCGGGCAGCGCGGTGGGCATGGAGGTGGCGCGGGGGCGGGCGTTGATGGCGCTGGCGGTCCTGGCGATGAGGACGTAGTGGCCCTCACTGCCGCCGTCGAAGTCCCAGCTCGCCACCGGATTGAAGTCGCCTGCCCACTTGCCCAGGGCCGCCCGGTCGAAGACGAGCGTGCGCTCTTGGACGATGTCGTCGTGGTTGCGGAACAGCTCGATCAGCCCCGCGATGGCCAGTCCGATCATCGCGGCGATCTCGAAGAAGTCGATGAGGTCGTGGTACTCCGGCACCGGGAAGTGCCCGCCGTACTGCGCCAGCCGGTCGGCCATCTCGAACAGGAGGTCCGAGATCTTCCGCACTACCTTGACCATCTCGTCGCGCCACCGGGACGTGCTGTGATCGGCCTCCCAGCAGATGATGTGGGCCGTGAGGAACTTGTCGACCTCGCCGCTGAACAGCTCCGTGCCGGCGTCCAGCGCCTGGTAGTCCCCCGTCGAGATGGCGCCGTACTCGCGCGTGACATCACTTCGCTTGCCGGCCAGGTCGGAGCTGGCGGAATGGGCCCAGTAGATCTCGTCACGACCGGCTTCGTTGGACTCCCGCTTACAGCTGAAGGCGTGCAGCCCCACCGCCACCTGCTCCGGCTTGGCAGCCGCCCGCGCGTCGAGATGGTGGTCGGAAGCGGTGACCACCGTCACGCCGTGCCCGTAGGCGCGCATGCCCTCGATGAACTCCGCGCTGTCCAGCGGCGCGCCCTCCTCGAGCCGGTCCAGGTCGACCAGGCTCAGGTTCGGCTGCGCCGCGACCTCCGCGCGCAGCGCGGGCAGGTCCTTGACCAGATCCTCGAAGGCGTACCCCTGCTCCATGCCGCGCGAGGTCAGCACCTCGGGGAACATCCCCAGAGCATGTGACGACTGTTCCTCGGCGAAGACCCGCCCCAGCTCACGGATCTCCTCCTCCGAGACCAGCGGGCGCAGGAACTTCACCATCTCCGTTTCCAGATCGGTCAACTCCAGCCCGGCAGCCATACGGGCCGCGCCACGCAGCATCACTCCGTACAGCAGACCCGTCGCCGCAGCCGGCACCGCCTTCGCCGCACCGCGCGCACCCAACGGCTGTCGGCCCTGGAGCTGCGCACGCAGCCGCTCGACCCGCTCCGCCTGCGTGACCGTCACATCGCCCGACAAGGACATAGACAACTCCCAGGATCGAAGGCCACGCAGCTCCGCAGGTAACGGAACGTGGGAGACCTGATCCTTCCAAGGTGACTACACGCAGCAGAAGGAACTTAACGGACAGTGTTTGCTGGAAGTCGGCCACTCACGGCACCCAGCGCCCGCGGGCGTTCGAGCGTCTACGAGCGCAGCATCTGTAGCGCGTCGGTCAACGTCACGGTGCTATCGCTCATGGAGCAGACCTCCAGCCAGGAGAGGTACCCGTTCCGAGCGAACGCCAAGACCTCGCCAATGCAGTGCCCTTCCGCGTCGTAGAGCTGCGCCTCAGCCGCCACGACCGTGCCGGCGGGGGACGGCGCCGCCGTCACGGCCTCCGGATCCAGGTCGAAATCTGTCGTACCGCAGCCGCATGTGCAGCGTCCAGAAACCCGTAGGTGCGGTACTTGTCGGCGGAGTGCCTGGTGAGTCGCGTCCTCGGTGCCGAGAAGAACGTCGAGCGCATCGGCAACATCGGAGGGCAACCCTAGCGTCATGCCTGCACCGTAACTGACCTGCAGCGTTTCCAGGAGATCAAGGTTCGGTGAGACGAACTGTCCGGTAGCCAAGCTTCGATGGGATCGGTCAAGGATCGCTGGGACGACACGACGGGCGCGTGGAGTGGGTCGTTCTTTAAGAACACTCCCGATATATCGTTGACACATCGCGAGCGGTCAGCGATGGTTGTGATGTCGGACAACGACACGGATTAACCACTCGGAACAATGACGAAAGGAGCGCGGTCATGCGTTCACACGGACATGAGCACGGGCACGAGCACGGTCGTGGGCACGGGCACTGCGGGCCGGAGCGTCAGGGGGACTTCGAAGGTCGGCGCGCGGCGTTCGGGCCGTTCGGGCCGCCCTTCGGGGGGCCCTTCGGCGGGCGCGGTGGGCGGGGCGGGCCGCACCGGCGGGCGCGGCGGGGTGACGTCAGGGCCTCGATCCTGGCGCTGCTCGCGGACCGGCCGATGCACGGCTACGAGATGATCCAGGAGATCGGCGAGCGCAGCGGAGGGGCCTGGAAGCCCAGCCCGGGGTCGGTCTACCCGACCCTCCAGATGCTGGAGGACGAGGGGCTCATCAGCAGCGCGAGCGAGGGCGGGAAGAACCTGTTCACGCTGACCGACGCCGGGCGCACCGAGGCCGAGGCGGGCTCCGCGGCCCCCTGGGACGAGGCCGGGCGCGGGTTCGACCGCGAGGCGATGAACGAGATCCGTACGGCCGGCTTCGGCCTGATGGAGGCCTTCGGCCAGGTCTGGAAGACCGGCTCGTCCGAGCAGCGGGAGAAGGCCGTCGCGGTCATCAACGAGGCCCGTAAGAAGCTCTACCTGATTCTCGCCGACGAGCACTGACCGACCGGCGGGAGGTACGGCCGAGCGCCCCGCGCGTCATGACGCGCGGGGCGCTCGGCGTGGGTGCGTGCGGTCAGGCGACCAGGCCGGCCAGCTTGCGCAGGGACTCGTTCAGCGCGGCGCTGGCCGAGTCCTTCAGCTTGCCCGCCATGAGGGAGACGGCCGCGCCCTGGAAGTCCCCGTCGATGCGCACGGTGGTCGCGTCCCCGTCCGGGACCAGGGTGTAGCGGGTGCCCACGATCACGCCCATCGGGCCCTTGCCGCGGATGGCGAGGACGCGCTCGGTCTCCAGCTCCTCGATGGTCCACACGACCTCGGCCGGGAAGCCCATCATCTTCATGTTCTCGGCGAAGGTGGAGCCGACGGCCAGGGTCTCCGGGCCGCCCTTGGGGAAGCCGGTGTGGGTCATGCTCCACTGGCCGTACGCGTCCCAGTCCGTGAGCTGCGACCAGAGCGCGGAGGCGGAGGCCTCGATGCGTGATTCCGCGGTGACTTCGGCCATGGGACCGCCCCTTCTCGTCGGCTGTGTCCGGCGGAACGTAGTCCCGGTCGGCGGAACATTCAAGACTGACGACCTGTCAGGAAATCTCAACAGGCGTCACCCCGGTGACGCTCCTGACGAGGGCTGTCATGATGTGCCGATGCAAGCGTCAGGGAGAAATGCCGGACTGGGCCTCGCCCTCGTTTCGGCGTGTGCGTTCGGTGGTTCCGGGGTGGCGGCGAAGCCGCTGATCGAGGCGGGTCTGGACCCGTTGCACGTGGTCTGGTTGCGGGTGGCCGGGGCGGCGCTGGTGATGTCCCCGTTGGCCTGGCGCCACCGTGGACTGTTGTTCCGCAAACCCGCGCTGCTCGCCGGCTTCGGCCTGGTCGCCGTGGCCGGGGTGCAGGCCTTCTACTTCGCCTCCCTGTCCCGGATCCCGGTCGGCGTGGCCCTGCTGCTGGAGTACCTCGGCCCCGCGCTGCTGCTCGGCTACATCCGCTTCGTCCAGCGCAAGCCGGTGACCCGGGCGGCCGCCGCCGGGGCCGCGGTGGCCGTCGTCGGTCTGGCCTGCGTCGTCGAGATCTGGGCCGGGCTGCGGCTGGACCCGCTCGGGGTGCTGCTCGGCGTGGCCGCCGCCTGCTGCCAGGCCTTCTACTTCGTCCTGGCCGACCAGGGTGCGGACGGGGAGGACGTGCCCGACCCCTTCGGGGTGATCGCGTACGGCATGGTCATCGGTGCGCTGGTGATGACGGTGATCGCGCGGCCCTGGGAGATGCGGTGGGAGGTCCTGGGGCGGGACGCGGACGTCGGCGGGCTGGCCGTGCCCGCGCTGGTGCTCGTCGGGTGGGTGGTCCTGATCGCGACGGTCGCGGCCTACCTGACCGGTGTGGTGTCGGTGCGCATGCTCTCGCCGCAGGTGGCGGGCGTGGTCGCTTGCCTCGAAGCGGTCGTCGCCACCGTGCTGGCCTGGGTGCTCCTCAAGGAACACCTCTCGACCCCGCAGATCATCGGCGGTGCGCTGGTGCTGGGCGGTGCCTTCATCGCGCAGACCTCGCGGCCCGCGGCGCCCAAGCCGGGCGCGGGGTCGGGTGCGGGGGACGGGGGGAGCGCGCCGGACCCGGCCGCCCTGGGGCCGGGGGCCATGGACCAGGCGGTCCTGGGGGGCGACCGGGCAGCCGCCGAGCGGGGAGCGGTCGAACCCGGGGCGCTGGACCGGACGGCCGCGACGGCCTAGGGTCACGACCATGCTGACGAACGTGCTTCCGCCTCCCGCCGCCTGACGCGGGCGGCCTCGCCACTGCGCCGACGAACCCCGCCCGGAGTCACCGGGCCGGTCCGTGCTGCCCGCGAAGAGATGACCTTTCCCCTCATCCTTCACGTCACGCGGAGCACACGTGTCGAAGCATCTGTACCTCGTCGTCGCCGGAGCCGCCTGGGGCACCGCCGGGGCGGCCGCCTCACTCCTCTTCCTGGCCAGCGACCTCGGTCCGCTGGCCCTGTCCTTCTGGCGCTGCGCGGGCGCCCTGATCCTCCTCCTCGGGGCGCTGGCCCTGCGTCGCCCGCGGGGCGGTCGGCGCCGGTCGGCGCCGCGGCCGTCGGTGGCCTCGTTGGTCGTCACCGGGCTGCTCTTCACCCTGTTCCAGGCCGCCTACTTCGGGGCCGTGCGCGAGACCGGGCTCGCGGTCGGGACGGTGGTCACCCTGGGCGCCGGGCCGGTGATGATCGCGCTCGGGGCGCGGTACTGGATGGGTGAGCGGCTCGGTCGGGGCGGTGCGGCCGCCGTCTGCGGCGCGCTGGCCGGGCTGGTGGCGCTGACGCTGGGCGGCGGGGGCGCCGAGGTGCGGCCCGTCGGGGTCGGCTGGGCGTTGGTGTCGGCCTCCGGCTACGCGGCGATGACCCTGCGCACGCGCGCCCTCGGGCGGCGCGGGGCGGGCGGGGACCCCTTGGTGACGACCGCGTGGTCGCTGGCGGTCGGCACGGTGTGCCTGCTGCCGCTGGCCGTGCTGGAGGGGTTGGTTCCGCACGCCGCGCAGCCGGGTCGGGTGCTGTGGCTGCTGGTGTACGTGGCGACGGTGCCCACCGCGCTCGCGTACGTCCTCTACTTCACCGGTGCGGCCGCGGTGCGCGCCGCCACCGTGTCCGTGATCATGCTGATCGAGCCGGTGAGCGCGGCGTTGATCGCCGTACTGGTCCTGGGGGAGCGGCTGACCGGGTCGGTGGTGCTCGGCATCCTGCTCCTGCTGGCGGCGGTCCTCGCGCTGATCGCCGCGGAGGGCCGCCGTCCGGCGGAGGAGGGGGCCGCCGCCGGGGCGGACGGAGCCCCGGCAGGCGCGGTGGACGGAGCCCCGGAGGGCGGTCCCGTGGGGCCCGTACCGGCTCAGAGCGCGGCGATGTAGTCCGGTACCTCGATCCCGGGGGCCAGGTCGGCCGCCGGGATCGGGGCGCCGTAGGTCCGCGCGACCGGGACCACGCCCGACCAGAACGGCAGGTCCAGGTCCCGGGCCTCGTCGTTGGGGCCGCCGGTGCGCAGCTTCGCCGAGACCTGTTCGAGGTCGAGCCGGATGACGGCGGTGGCGGCCAGCTCCTTGGCGTCGGCCGGGCGGGAGTCCGCCGAGCGGCCCGCCACCACCTGGTCGACGAGGGCGTCGAGGGCCGTCCGGCGCTCCGCCTCGTCGGTGACCTCGTACGCCGTGCCGTGCACCACGACCGAGCGGTAGTTCATCGAGTGGTGGAACGCCGACTTGGCCAGCACCAGCCCGTCGAGGTGCGTGACCGTGACGCACACGGGCAGGCCCGGGTCGGCCTTGCCCGCGGCGAGCAGCGGGCGCGAACCGGTGGAGCCGTGGATGTACAGCGCCTCGCCGACCCGACCGTAGAGGGTCGGCAGGACCACCGGAGCGCCGTCGCGGACGAAGCCGAGGTGGCAGAGGTATCCCTCGTCGAGTATCGCGTGCACCGTCTCGCGGTCGTAGCGCGCGCGGTCGCGGGAGCGGGAGGGGATGGTGAGGTCCGTCGGCTCGTAGGCGTCGGTCGCGGGGTCGTGGGCGGCGGCGGGCGCGACGGTCATGATGCGAACTCCATTGCACTAGTGCATACTGTTGTTTGTGCTAGGAGAATACACAATCGTCGGGAGCCGTGCATCCGAGATCGCGGCCAGTGTCGAAGCGGGCGTGGGCTCCGGGGAGCTGGCCCCCGGCGCCCTGCTGCCACCGATGCGCGAGCTGGCGGGGGCGCTCGGGGTCAACCCGAACACCGTCGCCGCCGCCTACCGCACGCTGCGCGAACGCGGGGTCATCGAAACGGACGGGCGGCGCGGCAGCCGGGTGCGTGCCCGACCCGCCAGCACCCCGCGGGACGGGCTGCGGGTGGCGGTGCCGCCGGGCGGCCGGGACGTGGCCAGCGGCAACCCCGATCCGGCCGTACTGCCCGAGCTGTCCGCGGCGCTGGCGGCCGCGGCCCGGCGCTACGCGCAGGCGCCCACCCGGTACGGGGACGACCCCGTCGTCCCCGAACTGGCCCGGCTCGCCCGGGCCGGGCTCGACGCCGATGGGGTGCCCGCCGGGCCCGTCGGGCTGACCTCGGGCGCGCTGGACGCGATCGAGCGGGTGCTGTCGGCGCACCTGCGCCCGGGGGACGCCGTGGCGGTCGAGGATCCGGGGTGGGGCAGCGTGCTGGACCTCGTGCCCGCGCTCGGCCTGCGGATCGCACCCGTCGCCGTCGACGACGAGGGGCCGGTGCCCGAGGCCGTCGAGCGGGCCCTCGCGGAGGGCGCGCGGGCGCTGGTGGTCACCGCGAGGGCGCAGAACCCCACGGGCGCCGCGGTGAGCGCGGCCCGCGCGGCCGTGCTGCGGGAGCTGCTGGCCCGCCACCCGCACGTGGTCGTCGTCGACGACGACCACGGGCACGGCATCGTCGACCTGCCGCTGGAATCCCTGGGCGGGGTGACCCGGCACTGGGCGCTGGTGCGGTCCACCGCCAAGGCGTACGGGCCGGACCTCAGGCTCGCGGTGCTGACGGGGGACGCGGTCACGGTGGACCGGGTGCTGGGCCGCCAGCGGCTGGGCCCGGGCTGGGTGAGCCGGCTGCTCCAGTACGCCGTCATCGAGCTGTGGACCTCGGGGGCCGTGGACGGGCCCACGGTGGCGCGGGCCTACGGGGAGCGGCGGGACGCGCTGGTGGCGGCGCTGCGGGAGCGGGGCGTGGCCGCGCACGGGCGCAGCGGGATGAACGTGTGGGTGCCCGTGTCGGACGAGACGGGGGCGGTGACCCGGCTCCTCGCGGCGGGCTGGGCGGTGGCGCCGGGGGCGCGCTTCCGGGTGGACAGCGGTCCGGGCGTACGGATCACCGTGTCACCGGTGACCCCGGGCGAGATCCCGGCGCTGGCGGACGCGGTGGCGCAGGCGGTCCGCCCGGCGCGGGGGGTGCGGTACGACTAGGTCGCCTCTTTCGGATCTTGCCGGGCCGGCAAGATCCGAAAGAGGCGACCTGGGGGAGCGGCCCGGAGCCGGCGCCGGTGGCGGGGTCAGGCCTTCTGGCGCGGGCCGGACCGGGTCTGGGTCAGGGCGGCGCCGGCGAGGACGATCGCGGCGCCCACCGGGGTGTTCCAGTGCAGCTGCTCGCCCAGGACCAGGACGCCCGCCGCGGTCGCGATCACCGGGATGAAGTACGTGACCATCTGGGCCGTGGTCGGGCCGATCTCGCCCACCAGGCCGTACTGCATCTGCAGGGCCATGCCCGTCCCCAGCGCGCCCAGCGCGACCACCGACAGCGTGGGCCACAGCGGGAAGGAGGTCGGCGCGCTGGTGAACGCGGCGCTCACCGCGGCCAGTTGGAGGGTGGCGACGATCAGCTGGGCGCCGGTCAGCGCCACCGGTGAACCGGGGGTGCCGGCGAGCGTGCGGCGGACGTAGATCCAGCCGATCGGGTAGCAGAGGGACGCGAGCAGGGCGAAGGCCGTGCCCTTCGCGTCGACCCCCGCGAAGCCCTGCCAGGCCCCGAGGACCGTCAGTACCCCGAGGAAGCCGAGGCCGAGGCCCGCGAAGCGGCGCCGGGTCGGCCGGTCCTCGGAGAGGGCGACCAGGGACAGGGCCATGCCCCACAGCGGGGAGGTGGCGTTGCAGATGCCCGCGAGGCTGGAGGGGATGCTCAGCTCGGCGTAGGCGAAGAGGGAGAAGGGGACGCTGTTGAGCAGCAGCGCCGCCACCGACAGGTGGCCCCAGGTCCGCAGCCCCCGGGGGAGCGGCTCGCGCCGGACGAGCAGGACGGTGACGAGGGCGAGCGCGCCGAAGAAGACCCGACCCATGGAGACGTGGAAGGGGGCGTACGCCTCGGTGCCCACCTTGATGAACAGGAAGCTGAACCCCCAGACCACGGAGAGGATCGCGAAGCGGATCCGCCAGTCGAGGCCCGGGCGGGCGGCGGCCGGGGTGGTGGGCGCGAGGGTGGTCGGTGAGGTGGCTGCGGGACGAGGGGTGGGGGCGGCTGCGGCGGAGGTGGGGAGGGTCGGCCGGGCGGGTGCGGATGCGCTCATGGAGATCACTCTGCTCCGCACAACCTCTTAGGACAAGCGAGACTTCTTTCGCCTCACGCCGTAGCATTGCTTACATGTTGAACCTGGAGCGCCTGCGCACGCTCGACGCCCTCGCCCGGCACGGCTCTGTCAGCGGGGCCGCCGACGGCCTGCACGTCACGACCTCGGCCGTCTCCCAGCAGATGGCCAAACTGGAGCGCGAGGTCGGCCAGCCCCTGCTCTCCAAGTACGGCCGCGGGGTCCGGCTCACCGACGCGGGGCGACTGCTCGCCGACCACGCCGCACGGATCATCTCCCAGGTGGAGCTGGCCCAGTCCGACGTGGAGGCCCAGCGCGGCTGCGTCGTCGGCGAGTTGCGGATCGGCGCCTTCCCGACCGCGATGCGCGGGCTGCTGCCGGGCGCCCTCACCGCGCTGCGCGCCGCACACCCCGAGCTACGGGCCCGGGTGACCGAGCAGGAGCCGGAGCAGAGCATGCGCGCCGTGGTGCGCGGGGACCTCGACCTCGCGGTGGCCATCGACTGGCACAACCGGCGGATGCCGGTTCCCGCCGAACTCTCCCGCGCCCGCCTGCTCGACGACTCCGTCGACATCGCGATGCCCGCGGGGCACCCGATGGCCGAGCGGAGCCGCATCTCCCTGGCCGACTTCGCCGACGACGACTGGATCTCCTGGAACGAGGGCCAGTTCTGCCACGAGTGGCTGGTCTTCACGCTGCGCGGCCTGGGCGTGGAACCGCGCATCGCGCACATCGCCGAGGAGCACCACACCCAGCTGGCGTTCGTCGAGGCCGGGCTCGGGGTGTGCGTGGCGCCGCGGCTCGGGCGCGGGCCGGTGTCGCCCACGGTGCGGCTGCTCCCGGTGTGCGACACTCTGCGCCGCCACGTGTACGTCGTCTGGCGCGCGGATGCCGACCGGCGGCCCTCGATCCGGGCGGCGGTGGCGGCGCTCCGGGACGCCGCGGCCCTGCTCTGAGAAGGTCGGCGCCCTGCTTCCTGCGCCCGGCTCCCGATGCCCGGTTCCTACCGCTTGCGGAAGTCCCAGGACACCACCGAGTCCGGGGTGAGGCGGATCCAGGCGTGCCGCCCGTCGTGCGGCATCTCGGTGATGCCGAAGTTCTTCACCGGGAAGAGCCGCTCGGCCTCCTCCAACTCCGGGCAGGGCTCGCCGGTCCGGGGCGCCTCACCGACGAAGACCGCGCTGCCGGAGAGCTCGACGCCGCGCAGCTCGTCGTACTCCTCGCCCGCGTCCACGACCACCGAGATCCGCGGGTCTTTGCGCAGGTCCGCCCAGCGGCGGCTGCGGGTGATCGAGTACAACCACAGCGAGGTGCCGTCCCAGGCGAACCAGAGGGCGCCGACGTGCGGGCGGCCGTCGCCGGAGACGGTGGCGACCCGGCAGGTGCGCTCGGTGCGCAGGAACTCGTCCACCTCCGCGCCGGTCATCATGATCCGCCGGCCGCGCCGCTGTGCTTCGTCCATCTGCCCCACGCCCCTTCACATCTGACTGTGTGTCAGGAATCATGAAGGCTCTTCCGTCATCACGCCAGGGGGATGCATGTCCCAGGACCAGGACCAGGACCGGGGCCAGGACCGGGGTGCCGCCCGCCGCGACCGGCTCAGGGCGCAACTCGACCCCGCCGCCACCGCGCTGCTGACCGTCGAGTGTCAGAACGGGGTCGTCGGCGCGGACAGCGCGCTGCCCGAGCTGGCCAAGGAGGCCCAGGCGTCCGGCATGTTGGGGCGGGTGGCCGCGCTGGTCGACGCCGCGCACCTGGCGGGCGTACAGGTCCTGCACGCGGTGGCCGAGCGGCGGCCGGACGGGCGGGCGGCCAACTCCAACGCGCGGCTCTTCCGCGCGGCCGGAAAGCTGCCGGTGCAGCAACTGTCGGGCACGCGGGCGGTCGGGGTCGCCGAGCCGATCGTGGTGGCCGAGGAGGACATCGTCGTACGCCGGCTGCACGGGCTGTCCCCGATGGCCGGGACCGACCTGGACGCCCTGCTGCGCAACCTCGGCTGCCGCACCCTCGTCGTCACCGGGGTCTCCGCCAACGTCGCGATCCCGAACACGGTCTTCGACGCGGTCAACCTCGGCTACACCGTGGTGGTCCCGGCCGACGCGATCGCCGGGGTGCCGGCCGACTACACCCCGCAGCTGATCCGCAATTCCCTGGCCCTGGTGGCCACCGTCACCACGGCCGAGGACGTCATCGACACCTGGGCGCGGGACTGACGTCAGCCGCGCCGGCCCGTGCCCTGCGCGAGGAGGGCGTCGCCGACGAGGCGGACCCCGCGGGACAGCCGGCCCAGCTGCTGGAGCTCGACGGCGTACATCCTGATGGAGTTCTCGATCACGGAGGCGGCCACGCCCATCGAGGGGAGTTCCGCCCGGCTGGTCTCCAGGGCGATCCGCATCGTCCGTACCTCGTGCCGCAGTTGGAGCTGGGCGTGGCGGGCGAGCAGTGCCGGATGGCGGGTCAGGGTCGGGTAGCTGCCGTAGCGGGCCGGGAGCAGGTCCCGTAGCCAGTGCATGGCGGTGCGTTCCCAGTCCTGGGTGCCGGGTGCCTTGACCTGGCAGGGCCAGTCGGGGCTGAGCGTGAGGGAGGCAGTCTGGCGCATCTCGTCGCTTCCGAGTGGTGTCGAACTCTGATCGAGGCGTTGCTGCGGCGGCCCCGGCCCAGGGGTTGACCGGGACCGCCGTGCGCGCTCCGGTGGATCCGAAAGCCGGGATCGGGCACGGGTGGGACGTGAGGAGGAGTGGCGTCACACCGCGTGCCCGTCTCCGGGAGGGCTTGGGGTGAGCTCTCCGTGGCGTCTGGTGGATCCGGGGCGCTCGGCAAGTAAACATATATACCGTCGGGTAAGCAAGGGAATGAAAAATTACATACGACGGCGAGGTGAAAACCGGCCCCGGAAAGGGGCCTCGGAAATCGGTCGCGGAGCCGGGTGGGGGGCCGGGTGTGGGGCCAGGTGTGGAGCCGGGTGTGGGTGCGGGTGTGGGTTCGGCTCAGAGGAAGAAGCCGTGCTGGTCGGCGACCTGCTCGTAGCTTTCGAGGCGCGCCTGGGTTCGCTCGGGGTCCGCGTCGGCCATCGCCTGGAGCAGGGCCGCGGACAGCATGCCGGGTGCCGCGTAGGAGTCGAAGACGAGCCTGGCCCCGGTGCCCGCGGTCAGCGTCACGTCCGCGGCCTCCGTCAGGGGGCCCAGGGTCGGATCGGTGATCAGCGCGGTGCGCAGCCCCACGCTCCGCGCGGCCCGGAGCGCGCCCAGCGTCTCCTTGGCGTGTCGGGGCATGGCGTAGGCCAGTACCCAGGTCCCGCCCGCCGCCCGCGACTGGAGCAGGGCGTCGTAGGCCACGCTGCCGCCGCGGGTCACCAGGCGGACGTCCGGGTGGATGCGGCGGGCGGCGTAGGCGAAGTACTCCGCCAGCGACACCGAGATCCGCAGGCCGAGCACCGTCAGGGGCACGGAACCGGCGAGCTCGCGCCCGATGTTCAGCACCTGGTCGGTGTCGGCGAGCAGGTGGCGCAGGTTCTGCAGGTTCTCGATCTCGGCGTCGACGGCCGCCTGCAACTCGTTGCGGCGGAACTGCGCGCCGGCCCCGGGGGTGCCCGCGACCGCGCTCAGGGCGATCGGTTGGAGTGCGTCCCGCAGGGCGGGATAGCCGCTGAAGCCGAGGGACACGGCGAAGCGGGTCACGGACGGCTGGCTGACCCCGACCCGGTCCGCCAGCTCGGTGATCGAGAGGAAGGCGGCCTCGGTGAGGTGGTCGATCAGGTACTGGGCGATCCGCCGCTGTCCCGGGGAGAGCCGGTGGCCGTCGAACAGCGCGCGGACCCGCTCGCCAGGGGCGCGCTCGGGTTCAGGCGAGCGACCGCCCGGCGTGATGGCGGCTGCTTGGGCGCGTGCCTGCTGCCCGGATGACACCGACGGGCCTCCCTCTCATGTCACTCGTCACCCAACATAGCTCACACCCTGTGTCCGGTCCTTCGAGCGTCAGCCGAGGCTCCAGGACCAGGTGTGGTCCGCGCTGATGAGGCAGACCAGGACGACGAGGTCCGCGACCCCGAGGGCGAGCCCGAGGCGGGCGCGGGCGGGGCGGGTCGTTCCGCGGATCAGGGCGAGGGTGGCGAGGACGATCGCGACGGGTCCGAGGACGAGGTTCATGGCCACGAGCCCGACCAGGCCGGACACGAAGGAAAGGACGGCCATGGTGTCGGCCTCGTCGCCGGAGCGGGCCTCGCCGGCGGAACGGGTCGTGCCCTTCGCGCCGGCGGTGTCGGTCGCGCCGGCGGTGCCCTTCGCGCCGGCCGTGTCGGTCGCGTCGGCCGAACGGGCCGCGGCAGTCGGGTCGTCGGGGCCGGTGCGGGTCGTCGGGGCCCCGGTGCGGAGCTCCGGGGCGGGGGTGGTGGAGCGGCGCTCCCGGACGGCGGGTCGGTGCGCGGTCATGAGGAACTCCCCTGACGGTCGACGCGGTGGTGGCGCCCGGTCCGCTCCCGTACGGCGAAGACCGTGAGCCAGACGGCGATCACGGCCGTCGCGACGAGCGAGACCGCCGCCGGAACGTGGGCCACGGTTCCCAGCAGGATGCCCAAGAGCAAGAGGGCCGCTACGAGGAAGAGCATCGTGCTTCCTCCTTCGGATTCCTAGAATCGGTAACAGTTGTTCACTGACTACCCAGTCTAAATGATGGCATGCGGCCGCCGCGGGATCGGGGTTTACTTTCCGTCATGAACCAGACCGTCGGGGCCCGCCAAGCCCAACGCCTCCGTACGCGCCGGGCCTTGCTCGACTCCGCGCTCTCGCTCCTGGAGGAGCAGAGCCTGGGCAGCCTCGGTCTGCGCGAGGTGACCCGCGCGGCGGGAGTGGCGCCGACGGCCTTCTACCGGCACTTCCCCGGCATCGAAGAACTGGGGGTCGCCCTGGTGGACGAGGCGCTGGAGAACTTGGAAGAGGGGATCGCCGCGATCTTCGACGGCGCCGGGATCGCGGCCCGACGCATCGACCAGGCAGTGGATTTGATGGCCGCACTCGTCCGCGCCTACCCGGCACACCTCCGTTTCATCGTCCGGGAACGGCACGGAGGGGTGCGCCGGGTGCGCGAGGCGGTCGCCGGACGGTTGGACGGCTTCGCCCGGGACATGGCCGAAAACCTCGCCGCCGACCCGCTCGGCGCCGGGTGGAGCCCCGAGGACCTGCTGATGCTCGCCCGCCTCTACGTCGACCACATGGTGATGACGGCGTCCGCCTACTTGGCGGCGTCCCTGGAGGGCAACGCGTGGGCCGACGTCACCGACACGGCCCGGCGCCAACTCCGGCTGATCCACGCGGGGCGGCTCCACTGGACGGTGGCCGGACGGGTCGACGGTCCCTGAGCCGGGCGCGGTGAGGGGACGGCACGCGGCCGCCCGCGGCCCCTTTCGGAAGTGGCCGCCGCCGGTCCGCTCGTGGGGGTTGACCGGCGAGAACCGCGTCCACGGGCCCCGTGGCGTGCCATGCTCGACACATGGCGGGTGAATCCGGGGTTCCCGGCGGCGGAGCGAGCGCGGCACCAGAGGTGTTGGCGCTGGCCAAGGTCGTCTCCAGGCTGCGCGCCGAGGTGGTGGACCTGGAGGGGTTGGCCTCCATGACGGCCGTCGTGGAGCGGGCCAAGGGCGTGCTGATGGCCCGGGAAGGCGTCACCGCCGATACCGCGAACCGGCTGCTGCTGGAGCGCGCCGGGGAGCACCGCCGCAGCCTCCTGGAGGAGTGCTGGCTCACCCTGGGCCGTGCGACCGGCGCGGGCCCGGCGGCGCCGCCGGTGCGGGCGGTCCCGGGCGCCGGGCCCGCGCCGGGCATCCCGCGGGAGCCGGACCGCTCGCCCTTCGACGCCGGCCGCTACGTCGTCCCCGACGGCGGCCGTCCGGCCGGGCACCGCCCGGTCCTCGCGGCCCTGGCCCGGTCCCTGGCCGAGGCCCGCACCCCGATCGAGACCGCCCGGCGGCTGTACGAGGCGCTGGCGGACGCCGAGGACGTCGGCGCGGTGATGATCTACACCCTGACCACCGCCGGCAGCCTGAAGCTGATCGGGCACGCGGGGGTCGACGACGCCTTGGCCGAGCAGTGGAGCCACGTCCCGCCGCTCAGCGGCATCGCCGCGATGGAGGCCATCGAGGCCCGGGAGGCCGTGTGGCTCGAAGATCCGGAGCTCGACGCGGCCCGGTACCTGCTGATCGGGGAACCGCCCGAGCGGTGGCCCTCGCGCGCCTGGCTGCCCGTACCCGGGTACGGAGCGGTGACGGCGGTCGTCGGCTTCTTCCGCACCCGGCGGGGTCCCTTCACCGCCGGTAGCCGGACCCTGCTCAGGCGGGCCGTCCGACTGTGCGGCGGACTCCTGTACGAGGGCGAGGCGGTCCAGGGGAGCCCGCCGCTCCACGCGGACGTCGAAGCGATCCAGACGGTCTTCGACGCCATGTCCGGACCGGTCGTCCTGCTCAGCCCGCTGCGCGGGCGGACGGGGGAGGTGGAGGACTACCGGATCGACGCCGCCTCGCCGCAGTCGGTGGACGTCGCGGGGCGCCACGGCAAGGAGCTGGTCGGCCGGCGGGTGCTGGAGACGTACCCGACCGTCGCGGGCACCGCCCTGTGGGAGGGGTACCTGGACGCGCTGACCCTGGGCACGGTCTACGAGGGCGAGCCCTTCCTGTACGAGGAGGTGAGCGCCGGAGTCCCCGAGCGGTCCACTTACTCGGTGCGCGCCACCAGACTGGGCGAGCGCCTGGTGGTGACCTGGATCCGGCACGACACCACCGATCGCGAGGCGCGCCGGCTGGACGACCTCCAGCGCTTGGGCAACCTCGGCTGGGCGAGCTGGAACCTGCTGACCGACACCGTCACCTGGTCCGACCAGGTCTACGCCGTCTTCGGCCGCGATCCCGCCCTGGGGCCCATGCGGTTGGAGGAGCTGCCCGAGCACCTGCTCTCGGAGGACCTGCCCGCGCTGGGCGCGGCCGTGCAGCGGCTGCTGGGCGACGGCACGGCCATCGACCAGTACTTCCGGATCGCCGCGCCGGACGGCGTGCGGTACCTGCGGATCGTCGCGGAGGCCCAACGGGACGCGGACGGCACCCCGTTGGAGGTGCACGGCTTCTTCCAGGACCTGACCGCGCTACGGGCCGCCGAAATGGCCCTGCGCGAGAGCGAACGCGCCAACCTCGTCCAGCGCGGCACCCTCAAGGCCGAACGCGCGCTGGGGGCCCGGCTCCAGGACACCTTGCTGCCGATCCCCGAGCAGTCGCTGGAGCTGGCCGGTCTGCGTGTCGACGTGGCCTACCTGCCCGCCGACAGCGGTCTGAACGTCGGTGGCGACTGGTACTCCGCGATCGAACTCCCCGACAAGAGCGCGCTGTTCGTCGTCGGAGACGTCGCCGGCCACGGTCTGGCGGCCGTGGGCACGATGGCCCAACTGCGCTTCACGGCCAAGGGCATGACCATCACCGGATCGCCTCTGCCCGACGTGCTCGCCCGACTCAACGCCCTGCTGCTCCACACCGCCACGGACACCCACAGCGCCACCGCCACCATGGTCATGGGGCGCTACCAGCCCTGGGACCACCGGTTGACCTGGGTGCGGGCGGGCCACCTCCCGCCGCTGCTGATCCGCGACGGTGCGGCCACCTTCCTGCCGCAGCCGCGGGGCACCCTCCTCGGCGCCGCGTTCGGCTCCTCGTACGGGCAGGAGGTGGCGGACCTGCTGCCCGGCGACCACCTGCTCTTCTACACGGACGGCCTGGTGGAGGAGCCGGGCGAGGACATCGGGGTGGGCCTCGCCCAGCTCGCCGAGACGGCCCTGCGGCTCGTGCGGGAGGGGCGCAGCGGCGCCCTGGCCACCGCCCTCGCGGGCTTGCGGGAGGGGCACCGCGACGACATCTGCGTCCTGGAGATCTACGTCCCCCCGCGCCCCGATCCGACCGGGCCGGTGTAGCGGGAGCCGCAGCGGGCAGACGCGGGAGGGGACCGACGGGTGGGCCGTGGTCCGGGCGCGAAGGAGGACGCCGCCATGGCGGCCGAGCGTAGGGAGACGGCAGCGGAGCGGGCCGACCGCCGCTGGAACGAGACGCTCCAAGAGGTCCGGGTCGCGCAGACCGGGGCGCAGATCCTCTTCGGCTTCCTGCTGAGCGTCGCCTTCACGTCGGGCTTCCACCAGCTCGCCACCTTCGACCGGACGCTGTACGTCGTCACCCTGACGCTGGGCGCCCTGGCGACCGGAACCCTGATCGCTCCCGTCGCCTACCACCGGATGCTGGCCGGCCATCACCTCAAGCCGCAACTCGTGAACGCGGCCGGCCATTTGGTCTCCTTGGGCATCGTGCTGCTCGCGCTGACCGTCACCTCGGCCGTGCTCCTGCTGCTCCGCGTCGCCACCACGCACTGGATCGCCTGGCCGCTCACGGGATTCGTCACCGGCTGGTTCGTCATCTGCTGGCTGCTGCTGCCCTTCCTGCTCCTGCGCCGGAAGGGCAAGGACGACGGTTGAGGCGCGGCGTGCGCCGCCCGGCCGCGTGACCCGCCGCGTTAGTGGTCCGGTTGGCCGGGTAGCCGCGGGGTGCGGTCCCCGGTTCCGGGGCCGCTCCGCCGCGACAGAGAAGGACCCGACATGTCGAATCCATCCCTCGCACCGCTCGCATCCGTCGAGCTCGCCGTGGGCGCGTCCTCCGCGGTCGTGCTCGTCATCGGCGTGGTCGTCGCGGCGCTGCTCGTCGGCGCCGTGTGGCTGGGCATCCGGCGCCGTGGGCGCGAGCCGGCGCCGCCCCGCGCCGGGGACCAGCCGCGCCGGCCCGGGCGCGGCCGGCACACCGAGGAGGCGCGCGAGCCCGACGGCACCGGCTTTCCGGCCGACGGCGGCCGTCGTACCGCGCACGAGATGAAGGGGTACGGGAACTTCGGCTCGAAGCCGCAGGGCAGGAACCCCTCCGACGGATCGTGACGGACCGCCGCCCGGACGAATGGGGCGGGAAGCACGGGGCAGGGGCGCGATGAGAGGTACGGATGCGGCCGCCCGCAGGCTCGGGCGGCGCACGATCCACACCAACCGCGAAGGAGGCCACCATGGCCGACAAGGGAACCGGGGACAAGGCGAAGGGCAAGGCCAAGGAGGCCGCCGGCAAGGTCACCGGCAATGAACGGCTGACCGCCGAAGGCAAGATCGACCAAGCCGTGGGCGAGACGAAGAAGACCATGTCCGACGCCAAGGACGCCCTCCAGGGCAAGCGCCGCAAGGGCTGATCCGACCCCGGACCACGCCCCGGGCTCCCCGCCGACCGGCGGGGAGCCCGGCTGTGTGCCGCCCCCGGCCACGGCCTCGCGCCCTGCGCGCCCGGTAGGACCCGTGGCAGCCGAATGGCGGACGGGGTCGGGGGCAGGAGCGCGATGTGCGGAAGATACTCGCAGTAGCCGTCCTCGGCCGCCGAGGAACCCTTCGGCACCGAGCGCGACCTCGACCGGGCCGGCCGGGAGTACCTCGTCCCGTCGATGGCTCCGCGGCCGGTGCGAACCGACCCGCCCCGGGTCCGCATCGGCGGCCCCGACCGCACCCGGCCCTACGACATGGCCCTGCTCACCGTCTTTGCGATGAGCTTCGGCTCGCTGTCGGCCATGCCGTACTCGCCCTGAGCGGCTCCTGCTCCCTGGAGCGCAGCGCCATGCTTTCGCGGACGGGGTCGCTCGGCCGCGTGGGCCGTCCGGGCTGAGCGGCCGTTCGGGAAAGGTCCTGGGTGGGGACGTGCGTCAGCCCGTTAGCCTGGGGAAATGCTCACAGAAGTGATCGCGACCCGCTACGTCACGCCCTTGCGTGAGGGCGGCTCGCTGCCGGGGATCGTCGAGGCCGACGATCTCGGCACATACGTCATGAAATTCTCCGGAGCCGGCCAGGGCCGCAAGACCCTGGTCGCCGAGGTCATCTGCGGGCGCCTGGCCCAGCGGCTGGGGCTGCGCGTCCCGCCGCTGGTGCAGATGCAGCTCGACCCCGTCATCGGGCTCGGCGAGCCCGACCAGGAGGTCCAGGAGCTGCTCAAGGCCAGCGGTGGACTCAACCTCGGGATGGACTACCTGCCCGGGTCGATCGGTTTCGACCCGCTGGCCTACCAGGTGGATCCGGCCGAGGCGGGCCGCGTCGTCTGGTTCGACGCCCTGATCAACAACGTCGACCGGTCCTGGCGCAACCCGAACATGCTGGTCTGGCACGGGGACCTGTGGCTCATCGACCACGGCGCCACGATGATCTGGCACCACAACTGGCCGACCGCGGCCGCCGCGGCGGCCAAGCCGTACAACGCCTCCGACCACGTCCTGGCCCCGGTCGGCCCGGACATCGCGGCCGCCGCCGCCGAGCTGGCCCCCCTCGTCACGCGGGAGCTGCTCACCGAGGTCGCGGCCGACGTCCCGGACGAGTGGCTCGTCGACGAGCCGGGCTTCGAGTCCACCGACGCCGTGCGCCGCGCCTACGTGGACGCCCTGCTGCCGCGCGCCGCGACGATCCACGAGCGGATCACCATGGAGGCCGAGGTGAAGCCCCGCAGCGGCCCTCCCGGCTGGCTCGCCGAACGCCTCGCCCCCCTGCCCCACGACAAGAAGAGCGACAGCCGGTGACCGAGCGGTACGTGTTCGAATACGCGCTGGTGCGCGTCGTGCCCCGGATGGAGCGCGGGGAGTGCTTCAACGCCGGGGTCATCCTCTACTGCCGGGCGCACGCGTACGTCGCCGCGCGCGTCCACCTGGACGAGGCGAAGCTCCTCGCCCTGGACCCGAAGGCCGACGTGGCCGGGGTGCGGGCCGCCCTGCGCGGGGTCGCGGGCGTGTGCGCGGGCGGGGACGCCGCCGGCCAGGCCGCGGGCGACGACGCCGGGCGGCGCTTCCGCTGGCTGATCGCCCCGCGCAGCACCGTCGTACAGCCCGGGCCGGTGCACACCGGGCTGACGGCCGACCCGGAGGCGGAGCTGGCCCGGCTGCTGGAGCTGCTGGTGTACTGACCGCGCCCGGTGGGTTTCCGGTCACGGCACCAGGAGCCCCGTCGCCCGGTGGCGTTGACACCGGGTGCCGGGGCTCCTAGCGTCTCTTCAGCCGAAGCTACTAAGCGGTTGCTCACCCAGGGGGGCGCCGCCGACAGGGCATCCCCAGCGCGAGGAGAACCAGCATGTCCACCACCGAGCAGCGCGTCGCCATCGTCACCGGGGCGGCCCGGGGCATCGGCGCGGCCACCGCCGTGCGCCTGGCCGCGGAGGGCCGGGCCGTCGCCGTCCTCGACCTCGACGAGGACTCCTGCAAGGACACCGTGGAGGCGATCACGGCCGCGGGCGGCAAGGCCGTCGCGATCGGTTGCGACGTGTCGGACAGCGCCCAGGTGGAGGCGGCGGTGGAGCGGGTCGCGAGCACGCTCGGCGCGCCGACCGTCCTGGTCAACAACGCGGGCGTGCTCCGCGACAACCTGCTCTTCAAGATGAGCGACACCGACTGGGACACCGTCATGAACGTGCACCTGCGCGGTGCGTTCCTGATGGCCCGCGCCTGTCAGAAGTACATGGTGGAGGCCAAGTTCGGCCGCATCGTCAACCTCTCCAGCAGCTCGGCCCTGGGCAACCGCGGCCAGGCCAACTACGCGGCGGCCAAGGCGGGCCTCCAGGGCTTCACCAAGACGCTGGCCTTCGAGCTCGGCAAGTTCGGCGTCACGGCCAACGCCGTGGCCCCCGGCTTCATCGTCACCGAGATGACCGCGCAGACGGCCGCCCGCATCGGCATGGGCTTCGAGGAGTTCCAGGCCGCCGCCGCCACGCAGATCCCGGTGCAGCGCGTCGGCCGTCCGGAGGACATCGCCAACGCCATCGCCTTCTTCACCGGCGAGGCCGCGGGCTTCGTCTCGGGCCAGGTCATGTACGTGGCCGGCGGCCCCCTCAACTGACGAGAGGCAGGGCGCACGTCATGACGTACAACGGCATCGACAGCGGCAAGGTCGCGCTGATCACCGGAGCCAGCCGGGGCATCGGCTACGGCGTCGCGGAGGCCCTGGTCGCCCGCGGCGACCGGGTCTGCATCACCGGCCGCAACGAGGACACCCTCAAGGAGGCCGTCGAGCGGCTCGGCGCCGACCGGGTGATCGGGGTCGCGGGCAAGGCGCACGACGAGGAGCACCAGGCGGTCGCCGTCGAGCGCACGATGGAGGCCTTCGGTCGGGTCGACTTCCTCGTGAACAACGCGGGCACCAACCCGGTCTTCGGGCCGATCGCGGACCTGGACCTCGGGGTCGCCCGCAAGGTCTTCGAGACGAACGTGATCTCGGCGCTCGGCTTCGCCCAGCGGACCTGGCACGCCTGGCAGAAGGACCACGGCGGCGCGATCGTGAACATCGCCTCCATCGCCGGCGTCTCGGCCTCGCCCTTCATCGGGGCGTACGGGATGAGCAAGGCCGCGATGATCAACTTGACCCTCCAGCTCGCCCACGAGATGGCCCCCGGGGTCCGGGTGAACGCCATCGCGCCGGCGGTGGTCAAGACGAAGTTCGCGCAGGCCCTCTACGAGGGGCGCGAGCAGGAGGCGGCGGCTGCCTATCCGCTCGGTCGGCTCGGCGTCCCCTCGGACATCGGGGGCGCCGCCGCATTCCTCACCTCGGCGCAAGCGGAATGGATTACCGGGCAGACCCTGGTCGTCGACGGAGGAATTTTTCTGAATGCCGGAGTCGGCTGACCGATAACCGGACGGATACGCTCCCGACCGGGTGTTAAATGCGTATCGAATATGCACGGAACCGGTCAAGTGCCCCACGGAACCTCCATATTGGATCCGTGGGGCACTGCGGTAGGGTCTGCCGCACCCCTGGCCGATCGAGGAGCGTGCACGTGTTCAACCGGACCAGATGCCTGCAGATCACTGCGGCCCTTGCGTCCATATCCCTGCTCGCCGGCTGCGGGCTGATTTCGGATTCGAGCGCAGATCAGACAAAAAGAATCGTCGTGGGTACGACGAGCGCGCCGAGCACCCTTGATCCCGCGGCGGCCTGGGACGGCTCGTGGGAGCTTTACCGGAACGTTTATCAGACACTCCTGGCATTTCCCACGGGAAGTACCAAACCGCAGCCCGACGCCGCGCAGAGCTGCGAGTTCACCGACTCCGCCAACGAGGCCTACCGCTGCACCCTGCGCAAGGGCCTGAAGTTCTCCGACGGCGAGGCGCTCGACTCCAAGGCCGTCAAGCACTCCCTCGACCGGATCCGCAAGATCGGCTCCAAGGTCGGCCCCAAAGACCTCTTCGGCAGCCTCGACCGGATCGAGACCCCGGACCCGCTCACGGTCGTCTTCCAGCTGAAGACCCCCGACGCGACCTTCCCCTTCGTGCTCGGCTCGCCCGCCGCCTCGCTCGTGGCCCCCAACGAGTACCCGGCCGACAAGGTCCGCAAGGACGGCAAGGTCACCGGCTCCGGGCCCTACGTCCTGGACTCCTACAAGGAGGGCTCCGAGGCGGTCCTGACGAGCTACGGCAACTACCAGGGCTTCGCGCAGAGCAAGAACAACGGCGTGACCATCCGCTACTTCCCGGACTCCAAGAAGATGGTCGCGGCGCTCAAGGACAAGGAGATCGACGCGACCTACCGCGGCCTCTCCGCGGACGAGATCAAGGACCTGCAGAGCCCCGCCTCGCACGCCGCGGGCATCCAGGTCGTCGACAACGTCGGCGCCGAGATCCGCTACCTGGTCTTCAACCCGAAGGACCCGGCGGTCGCCAAGCTCCCCGTCCGCGAGGCCATCGCCCAGGTCGTCGACCGCGGAGCGCTCGTCGCCAAGGTCTACCAGGGCACCGCGGAGCCGCTGTACTCGATGGTCCCCAAGGGCGTCGTGGGCCACAAGACGCCCTTCTACGACCGCTTCGGCCAGCCGGACGTCGACAAGGCCAAGAAGCTCCTCCAGAAGGCGGACATCGCGACGCCGGTGCCGCTCACCTTCTGGTACACCACCGACCGCTACGGCTCCTCCACCGCGCCGGAGTTCGCCGAGCTCAAGCGCCAGCTGGACGCGAGCGGACTCTTCAACATCACCCTGCGCGGCAAGCCCTGGAAGGAGTTCCAGGAGGGCTACAAGGGCGGCGAGTACCCGATCTTCGGCCGCGGCTGGTTCCCCGACTTCCCGGACCCCGACAACTTCATCGCGCCGTTCGTCGGCAAGGAGAACGCGGTCGGCACGCCCTACGAGAACCCCGAGATCCTCACCGACCTGCTGCCCAAGTCCCGGCGCGAGAGCGACCGCTCGGCGGTCACGCGCGAGTTCGAGCGGGCACAGCAGATCTTCTCCGAGGACGTCCGGCTGCTGCCGCTGTGGCAGGGCAAGCTGTACGTCGCCGCGCGCGACGACATCGCCGGCGGGGAGCGGGCGCTGGACCCGCAGACCGCCATGCAGATGTGGGAGCTGTCCCGCAAGACCAGCTGGTAGCGGGGAACGGGGCGGCCGGGTCCGTTGTCAGTGGGTGCCGGTAGGTTCTGGAGCAGTTGCACGAACGCGTACCGGAGGTTGTCGACGTGACCCAGCTGCTGCCCGAGTCCTGGCTGCCCGTCCTCGGTGAGGAACTGGACAAGCCCTACTTCAGCGAACTCCTGGAGTTCGTGGAGAAGGAGCGGGCCGACGGACCGGTCTACCCGCCGCGCGAGCAGGTCTTCGCGGCACTGGAGGCCACGCCGTTCGACCAGGTGAAGGTGCTGGTGCTCGGCCAGGACCCCTATCACGGCGCCGGCCAGGGCCACGGCCTGTGCTTCTCGGTACAGCCCGGCGTGCGGACCCCGCCCTCCCTGCGCAACATCTACAAGGAGATGAAGGAGGAGCTGGGCCTGCCCGTCCCGGACAACGGCTACCTGATGCCGTGGGCCGAGCAGGGCGTCCTGCTGCTCAACGCGGTGCTGACCGTCCGCGAGGCGGAGCCCAACTCGCACAAGGGCAAGGGCTGGGAGAAGTTCACCGACGCGGTGATCCGCGCGGTCGCCGCCCGGCCCGACCCGGCCGTCTTCGTCCTGTGGGGGGCCTACGCGCAGAAGAAGCTCCCGCTGATCGACGAGGAGCGCCACGTGGTCGTCAAGGGCGCCCACCCCTCGCCGCTGTCGGCGAAGAAGTTCTTCGGCTCCCGCCCCTTCACGCAGATCGACGAGGCCGTCGCCGCCCAGGGCCATGAGCCGATCGACTGGCGGATCCCGAACCTGGGCTGACGCCCGACCGCGCCTCGGCGCCATTGCGGCCCGCTCCGGCTAGCTTCTGGATGATCGGACCGCAGCGGGTCCGACCAGGAAGCCGGAGGCCGCATTGACCGAGCAGCAGCGGGAGGCGTCGGAAGACGCCGTCATGACCAGGATCGGCCAGGCGATCATCCTGCTGCACGCCGGAGACCGGGAAGAGGCGCGCAACCGTCTCGGTGACATCTGGAACGAGATCGGCGAGGAGGGCCCCGCCCTCCACCGCTGCACCCTCGCGCACTACATGGCCGACGCCCAGGACGACCCGGCCGACGAACTCGCCTGGGACCTGCGGGCGCTGAACGCCGCCGACGGGCTGCGGCAGGAACCCATCACCCTGCCCCTGCCGCAGCCGCACTCCGCCGTGCGGGTCTTCTACCCGTCCCTGCACCTGAACCTGGCCGCCGACTACGTCAAGCTGAGCCGCCCCGAGGCGGCCCGGATCCACCTGGCCCGGGCCAGGGCGGCCACCGGCGCGCTCGCCGACGACGGGTACGGGGACGGCGTACGGGCGGCCATCTCGCGGCTCGAACTGCGCCTCGGGACGGGACCGGACGCGGATCCCCGCCCCACCCCCTTCCCCGGCCAGCAGTAGCTCCCGCGGCGCCCGCACGGGACGCTCCCGCGGCGGATCAACCGCCGTGGACGCCCCCGCAGATCCTGGCCTCCGGACTGTCCGGCTGCCAGCCGCCGTGCCTGCGGCCCAGCGCGCACACGTCGGCCGGCCGCACCGGAAGGGCGGGCATCAGCTGCCGCTCCAACTCCGCCTGCGGCCCCTGCTCCGCGCCGCCGTGCCCGTGCCCGCGCCCGTGGTGGCGCACGGCGGGCCCCGACGGCGGGCGGGCGGGCTCCGGAATGTCCGGCACCGGGGGCGCCGCGTCCGCGGGCCCCTGCGCCGGCCGGGCCGCACCGCCCGGGGCGCCGCGCTGCGCCGCGCCGCCGCCCGAGGCGGTCTGCGGCTGCCCGCGCCCGGCCGGGACGGCCTTCAGCGCCTCCAGAGCGGGGGCCGTGACGACCACCGGCGCGGCCCCCGGGCCGCCGTGCGGATCGTGCTGCTGGTGCGGGGGCGGCTCGGCGGACGCGGCCCCGGCGGGCTGCGGCGCGTGGGGACTGACACTCACGCAGCCGGAAACGGCCGAGACCGCACAGGCGACTCCGAGGAGCAGTTTTGTCGTGGTTCGGGTTGGATGCACCCGCGCAACTCTGCTGTGTGAACACCCGGTTGCGAAAACCCGCGGGCGATATTCACCCCGCACGGGTGACGGCTACTGGCCGGTTGCCACTCGGTCGCCCCGCCGCGTCACTCGCCCGTCGCCCCGTCGATGTGCTCCCGCAGCAGGTCCGCGTGGCCGTTGTGGCGGGCGTACTCCTCGATCATGTGGGTGTAGACCCAGCGCAGGTTGAACTGTTCGCCGCTGCGGCTGCTGCGCCCGATCGACACCTCGTCGAGCGAGCGGCCCGCCGCCGCCTGCCGCGCGCGCTCGATCTCCTCGCGCCAGATCTGCTCGGCCTCGCCCCAGGTGTCCTCCTCGGTGAGGTGGAACTCGGCGTCCGGGTCCTCCTCCGTGCAGTAGAGGTCCTCCAGTTCCTCGCCCAGGGTGATCTCCCGGAACCAGTACCGCTCCACCTCCGACATGTGGCGTACGAGCCCCAGCAGGCTCAGTCCGGACGGCTCCAGCGGGGTCCGCCGCAACTGCTCGTCGGTCAGGCCCGCGCACTTCCAGGCCAGGGTGGCCCGGTGGAAGTCGAGCCATCCGTCCAGCATGTCCCGCTCGTTGGCGGTGGTGGACGGTTCGGTGCGGTCGGTCGTAGAAGTGCTCATGATCCGATACTGGCCGACGGAAGCCCCTCCCACCAGGTATTAAGCTGCGGGCGGTACGGTACGGCAGCGAACGAGGAGGAACCCCGTGAAGGTCGCATGCATCGGACTCGGTGACATCGCCCAGAAGGCGTACCTGCCCGTCCTCACCGCGCGCCCGGAGGTCGAACTCCACCTGCAGACCCGGACGCCGGCCACCTTGGACCGGATCGGGGCCCTGCACCACGTCCCGGCGGAGCGCCGCCACACCGACCTCGACGACCTGCTCGCGCAGGGCCTCGACGCCGCCTTCGTGCACGCCCCGACCGCCGTCCACCCCGAGATCGTCGCGCGGCTCCTGGAAGCCGGGGTCGCGACGTACGTGGACAAGCCGCTCGCCTACGAGTTGGCCGCCTCCCGGCACCTGGTCGAGCTCGCCGAGGAACGCGGCCTCTCCCTGGCGGTCGGCTTCAACCGCCGGCACGCGCCCGCCTACGTGCAGTGCGCCGACCACCCGCGCGAGCTGATCCTGATGCAGAAGAACCGGGTCGGCCTGCCCGAGGACCCCCGCACCCTGGTCCTCGACGACTTCATCCACGTCGTGGACACCCTGCGCTTCCTGCTGCCGGGCGAGGCCGACCACGTCGACGTACGGGCCGTGGTCCGCGAGGGCCTCATGCACCAGGTGGTGCTCCAGCTCTCCGGCGCCGGCTTCACCGCGCTCGGCATCATGAACCGCCTCTCCGGCTCCACCGAGGAGGTCCTGGAGGTCTCCGGGCAGGACACCAAGCGGCAGGTGGTCAATCTGGCGGAGATCATCGACCACAAGGGCCAGCCCACCACGCGGCGGCGCGGGGACTGGGTGCCGGTCGCCCGCCAGCGCGGCATCGAACAGGTCGTGGACGCCTTCCTGGAAGCCGTCGCGGCGGGCCGGACGCTCAGCGCCCGGGACGCCCTGCTCACCCACGAGCTGTGCGAGCGCGTGGTGCGCTCGGCTCTGGAGCAGGCCTCCTGAGCGAGCCGCCGCGCAGCGCGCGCACGCCCTCGCCCGCGCAGTACACCGCCAGCGCGCCCAGGGCCGCGGCCACCGGCCAGTCCCCGAAGCGCACGTAGAGGGTGGTGCCCCGGGCCAGCGGCACCTCGTACACCCGCGCCGCGGAGGCGGAGCCCGGCAGCGGCGGGCCGACGCGCTCGCCCGACGGGCCGTGCACCTCGCTGATGCCGGTGAGGGTGGCGTGCACGGTCGGCCGGCCGTTCTCGGCGGCGCGCAGCGCCCCCAGCGAGGCGTGCTGGGCCGGGGCCCAGCTGCCCTGGAAGGTGACGGTCGAGGACTGGTCGACCAGCAGGGCCGCGCCCTCGCGGGTGAGGTGGCGGCTCATGTCGGGGAACGCCGACTCGAAGCAGACCAGCGGCCCGATCCGGACCCCCGCCGCCGCGCTGGGCAGCTCCATCACCACCGGGGCGCTGCCCGGACGCCGGTCCTCCGTGGCCGCCTTGCCCGCCGAGGTCACCCAGCCGAGCAGCGCCCGCGCCGGTACGTACTCGCCGAAGGGGACCAGCCGCATCTTGTCGTAGCGCTCACCGGTCGGCCCCCGCGGACCCACCAGCACCGCGCTCTTGTAGATGCCGGGCGCGCTGCCGCTCCCGTCGGCGGGGCGCCGCGCGTCCACGTTGACCAGCAGGGGCGCCCCGACCCGCGCCGACAGGTCCGCGAGCCGCCGGGCCAGGTCGGGCCGCGCGCCCAGGTCGGCGCCGACGCTGCTCTCGCCCCACACCACCAGGTCGAGGCGCCGCCCGACCAGTTGCCGGGTCAGCCGCTCGCCGGTGGCGAACCGCTGCTCGACGCCCGCGGTGGCCCCCTGCGGGCCGATCTGCACGACGGCCACCCGCAGCTGACCGGCGGGGGTCGGCCCGGGCAGCCACAGCCACACCGCGCCGGTGAGCAGCGCGCATCCGCTCACCCCGGCCACCGCCGGGATCCGCGCGGCGGGCGCCGCGACCAGCAGCACCAGCGCGCAGTTCACCGCGACGATCAGCAGGCTGAGCAGCCACACCCCGCCCACGGAGGCCAGCCGCAGCGCCGGCGCCACCTGCCACTGGCTCGCCCCGAGCAGCCCCCACGGCCCGCCGAGCCCCTGCCATGACCGCAGCAGCTCCGACAGCAACCAGCCCGCCGGTACGAGGACCAGCGCGGCGCTCGCCCGCCCCGCGGCCACGACCCCGCCGAGCAACCGCCGTACCAGCAGCCCCCAGGGGATCCACAGCACGCCGAGCAGCGCGGCCAGCGGGAAGAGGAACAGGTGCAGGCTGGGCAGCAGCCAGTGGTGGACCGCCAGGATGAAGCCGGCGCCCCCGAGCCACCCCACCAGGGCGGCCCGCCGCCCGGTCGGCGCCGCACGCAGCAACAGCATCCAGGGCACCAGGGCCACGTACGCGAACCACCAGAGCGCGGGCGCGGGGAAGGACAGGGCGGGCAGTGCCCCGGCCGGTACGGCGGCCACCGCGTGCCACCACCGGGGCCGGTCGGTCAGCATGGCGCGCCTCCGTTTCCAGTGTGCGGCCGCCGGTCCCGGGGGGACAGGCGGGCAGCCGTATCAGGCGGACAGGTGGCGCCACTTCTCGTGGACCGTGACGCCGGTCAGGCGCCACCCGTCGCGGGTGCGGGCGAGCACGAAGGTGTAGCGCCCGGCGGCCACGAAGTTCGGCGCCGTGCTGCCGGGATCGGATCCTTCCCCGGCCAGCCGCATCGGATTCAGGAAGTCCGCCTTCACTTCGGCGCGGTCACCGGCCGAGCCGTCCAGGGTCTCCAGGTCGATCCGCCGGTTGACGATCAGGTGCTGGCGCACGGGGAAGAGCCGCATCGTCTCCTCCAGCCACGCCGCGACCTCGTGGACCGGACCCTCGATCCCGCCCGCCGAGCTGTAGTCCGCCCGCCCCGCCGCGGTGAACAGGGCCCGGTAAGCCGCCCAGTCGCCGTCGTCCACCGCCACCGCGTACCCGGTCACCACGGCATCGATCGCCAGCCGGTCCATCACCGTCGCGAGTTCCACACGCTGCGTCATCGGGTCAGTGTGGGACAGCGGGCCCGCGAGTCCAAGGGGCGCGGAGCCCCCGGATCCGCGGGCGGGCCGCTCAGTGACCGGAACGCGCCTCCCGCTGCCTGACCACGACGAGGAACGCGTCGCTGGCGAGGTCCATGACGACCTCGGCCGCGATCCCCTCGTGCTTGCGCTGGGCGGCGTACTCCTCGGCCGGCCAGCTTCCCCACGGACTTCCGGCCGGAAAACGCTCCAGCACCACTCGCTTCATGGCTGTGCACCCCCTGCTGTGTCGCCGTTCTCCCAGGCACAACGACGCGGGGGGGGGGGGGGGGGGGGGGGGGGGGGGGGGGGAAGGGGAGGGGGGGGGGGGGGGGGGGGAGGACCAGGGCGCCGG
>NZ_JBVHUE010000013.1:61115-77275 GCF_055565515.1 Streptomyces sp. NPDC028419
ATCCTTTCTCTCTTTTTTTTCCCCCCCCCCCCCCCCCCCCCCCCCTGTCCCCCCCCCCCCCCCCCCCCCCCCCCCCCCCCCGCGTGCGGGTGCGCGGCGCGTCAGCCGGCGGACTCGCCCGCGTGCGGGCTCAGCACACCCATGCCGATCAGCGCGAACAGCACGATGCCCAGCAGGATCCGGTAGATCACGAAGGGCATGAAACTCTTCGTGGTGATGAACTTCATGAACCAGGCGATCACGGCGTAGCCGACCAGGAAGGCGATGACCGTCGCGAAGATCGTCGGCCCCCAGGAGACGTGCCCCTTGCCGAGGTCCTTCAACTCCATGCCGCCCGAGGCCAGTACGGCGGGGATGGCGAGGAGGAAGGAGTAACGGGCCGCCGCCTCGCGGGTGTAGCCCATCAGCAGACCGCCGGAGATGGTCGCGCCGGAGCGGGAGACGCCCGGGATCAGCGCCATCGCCTGCGCGACACCGAAGATCAGACCGTCCTTGACGCCCAGTTCCTTGAGCGTCTTGCGCTGCTTGACCACCCGGTGCTTGCCGCCCGTCTCGTCGCGCGAGGCCAGCCAGTCGGCGAAACCGAGGACGAGGCCCATCACGATCAAGGTCGTGGCGATCAGCCGCAGATCACGGAACGGGCCTTCGATCTGGTCCTTCAGCGAGATGCCGAGGACGCCGATCGGGATCGAGCCCACGATGACCAGCCAGCCCATCTGGGCGTTGTGGTCCGAGCGCAGCGCCCTGTTCGTCAGGGAACGGAACCAGGCGGAGATGATCCGCGCGATGTCCTTGCGGAAGTAGATCAGCACGGCGGTCTCGGTGCCGATCTGGGTGATGGCGGTGAACGCCGCTCCGGGATCGTGCCAGCCGGCGAAAGCCGCGGTCAGGCGCAGGTGGGCACTGGAGGAGATCGGGAGGAACTCCGTGAGGCCCTGGACGAGACCGAGGATTAGGGATTCGAACCAGCTCATGTCGGGGTGCGCTCGTCCTTGTGATCGTCGGGAAGTTCGCGTCCGATGCTAGGGCGTCCGGGTGACCCCGCCGACCACTGGGGTCTGCTGCGGCGTCAGGCCGCTCGTAGGGGGCGCAGCCAGCTTGTGCCTCTTGCGCCACGCGACGGCCGCGGCGAGCGCTCCGGAGACGGTGATGAAGCCCAGCGAGGCCAGGAAGACGGGCGAGGTGGGCGAGGAGGCGCTGCCCCCGGCGATCACGTAGGCCGCCGTGTTCGGGACGGTGCCGAGGGCCGTCGCCAGCAGGAACGGAACCCAGCCGCACCGCGAGATGGCGGCGATGTAGTTGGCGGCCGCGAAGGGCACCCCGGGGAAGATCCGCACCGCCAGCATCGATCGGAACCCGTGCCTGCTGAGCTGCCCGTCCGCCGCCAGCAGCCAGCGTCCGCGCAGCAGCGGCCGCAGGGCCCGCTGCCCCATGGCCCGGCCCAGACCGAAGGCCACGGCGGCGCCGAGCACCGTGCCGCCCACCGCGGCCACCAGGCCGAACTGCGCCCCGAAGACCGCCCCCGCGGCCAGGTTCAGCAGGGGGCGCGGCACGAACGCCGCCGTGCACAGCCCGTACACCGCCGCGAAGAGCAGGACCGCCGTGCCCAGCGGGAGCGAACCGGTCCAGCCCTGCGACAGCATCCGCTGGGGCTCGAACAGCAGCACGCACACGCCGGCCGCCACCAGCAGCACGACGAGCAGGGCCAGCCGGAACCAGGGCGCCAGAAGCAGGGGGGACATCCGCCGAGACTAGCCGACGGGCACGTCGGGGCGCCGTAATCTGGACCTCGTGCAGGCCAACGACCGGCGTCCCCCGGACGTCCCGCGCAGCGCGCTCGCGGACGCCCTGCTGGCCGGGCTGACCGCGGCGTACCCGGCCGCCGCCGATCCGGACCGGGCCCGCGCCATGGCCGCCTACATGAAGGACGTCTCGCCCTTCCTCGGGATCCCCACGCCGCTGCGCCGCGAGCTCACCCGGGCCGTGACGAAGGACACCCCGGCGCCCACGGAGGCCGACTGCGCCGCGCTCGCCCTGCGCTGCTGGCGGCTGCCGGAGCGCGAGTACCGCTACGCGGCCGTGGACTACCTGCGCCGCCACGTGAAGCGCTGCGGCTCCGGCTTCCTGCCCGTGGTGCGGCACCTGATCGTCACCGACCCCTGGTGGGACACGGTGGATCTGCTGGCCGCGCACGTGGTGGGGCCGCTGGTGGCCGCCGATCCCGCGCTGGGCGCGGTGATGGACCAGTGGATCGGGGACGACGACCTCTGGCTCGCCCGGACCGCGCTGCTGCACCAGCTCGCCTACAAGGGCGCCACCGACGCGGACCGGCTCTTCGCGTACTGCCGTCGCCGGGCGGGCCACCCGGACTTCTTCGTCCGCAAGGCGATCGGCTGGAGCCTGCGCGAGTACGCCAGGACCGACCCGGACGCGGTCCGCGCCTTCGTCGGCGCCCACCGCGCCGAGCTGGCGCCGCTGTCGGTGCGCGAGGCGCTCAAGAACCTCTGATCACGCGGCCGTTCGACACCGCGTCCCGTTAATTCGTTCGACGCGCCGGCGCCGCTGGGACAGGATCGGTCCCATGTTCCGGCACCCCTTCCCCGCAGCGCCGTCCGCAGTCGCGGACGCGCCGAAGGCTGCCGCCGTGGACATCGCACTCATCGCAGCGGACGTCGCATCCGCACCCGCGGCGCCCTTCGGCGGCGCACGAAGCTGACCCTTCCCGGATCGTCCGGCGGACCCCGCAGGGGGAGGGTCGGCAGGATCCAGGGGTCCCGTTCCAGGCTTCCGGTCGCCTTCTGACACCGGAAACGACGCGAAAAAACGGGAAACAGTCATGGCCAAGACGGCCTTCGTGCGGACCAAGCCGCACCTCAACATCGGCACCATGGGTCACGTCGACCACGGCAAGACCACCCTCACCGCCGCCATCACCAAGGTCCTCGCCGAGCGCGGGGGAGCGTCCTACGTGCCCTTCGACCGGATCGACCGGGCGCCGGAGGAGGCGCGGCGCGGGATCACCATCAACCTCTCGCACGTCGAGTACGAGACGGACACCCGCCACTACGCCCACGTCGACATGCCCGGTCACGCCGACTACGTGAAGAACATGGTGACCGGCGCGGCCCAGCTCGACGGCGCGATCCTCGTCGTCTCCGCGCTCGACGGGGTCATGCCGCAGACCGCCGAGCACGTCCTGCTCGCCCGCCAGGTCGGCGTCGACCACATCGTCGTCGCCCTGAACAAGGCCGACGCCGGGGACCCCGAGCTGATCGACCTGGTCGAGCTGGAGGTCCGCGAGCTGCTGAGCGCCCACGGGTACGGGGGCGACACCGCCCCCGTGGTCCGGGTCTCCGGGTTGGGGGCGCTGGAGGGCGACCCGCAGTGGACCGGGGCGGTCCTGGCGCTCCTGGACGCCGTGGACACCTACGTACCGATGCCGGTGCGCTACACGGACGCGCCGTTCCTGCTGCCGGTGGAGAACGTCCTGACCATTACCGGGCGGGGCACGGTCGTCACCGGCGCCGTCGAGCGCGGCACCGTCCGCATGGGCGACCGGGTCGTGCTGCTCGGCGCCGCCGGGGAGCCGGTCGAGACGGTGGTCACCGGCCTGGAGACCTTCGGCAAGCCGATGGACTCCGCCGAGGCCGGGGACAACGTCGCCGTCCTGCTGCGGGGCGTGCACCGCGACGGGATCCGCCGCGGCGACGTGGTCGCGGCCCCGGGCAGCGTGGCGCCGCGCCGGCGCTTCACCGCCCAGGTGTACGTCCTGTCCGCCCGGGAGGGCGGCCGGACCACGCCACTGACCAGCGGATACCGGCCACAGTTCTACGTCCGCACCGCCGACGTCGTGGGGGACGTGGACCTGGGCGAGGCGGGGCTCGCCCGGCCGGGGGAGACGGTCGCCATGACCGTCGAGCTGGGCCGGGACGTGCCGCTGGAAGCGGGGCTCGGCTTCGCGATCCGGGAGGGCGGGCGGACGGTCGGTGCCGGAACGGTGACGTCCGTTCTCGGCTGACCCGAAGGCCACCGTGGTGACGGCAGCCCGCCTGCGGCAGACTGCCGTCACCACACACGGATGAGCGGGGGCTGCGATGAGCGGCGAGACGGCGCTGGTGCTCGGCGGCGGAGGGCTGACCGGGGTCGGCTGGGAAGCCGGGATCATCTACGGGCTCGCCGAGGCGGGCATCGACCTGTCCGCCGCGGAACTCGTCGTCGGCACCTCCGCGGGCTCCGTCGTCGGCGCCCAGCTGACCTCAGGCCTGCTGACCCCGCGCGAGCTGTACGAGCGCCAGCTCGCCGGAGCGGGCGGCGAGATCCCGGCCAAGATGGGCGCCGGGCTCGTCGCCCGCTACGCCGTCGCCATGATGCGGGCCAGGGACGCCACGGCCTACCGGCGCCGGGTCGGCGAGATCGCGCTGGCCGCCGACACCGGGGACGAGGGGGCCCGGCGCAAGGTGCTGGAAGCGCGGCTGGTCTCCCACCAGTGGCCCGAGCGGCGGTTCGTGGTCACCGCGGTGGACGCGCGGACCGGGGCCGCCGCCGACTTCGACCGGCACAGCGGGGTCGGCCTCGTCGACGCCGTCTCGGCGAGCTGCGCGGTGCCGGGGGTGTGGCCCCCGGTGAGCGTCGGGGAGCGGCGCTACGTCGACGGGGGCGTGCGGTCGGCCGCCAACGCGGACGTGGCGACGGGCTACCGGCGCGTGGTGGTCCTCGCGCCCATGGCGATGGGCACCGGGGTCTCGCCCTCGCCCGGCACGCAGGTCGAGCGGCTGCGCGCGGACGGTTCCAAGGTGCTGCTGATCACCCCGTCCGCCGAGGCCCGCAAGGTCTTCGGGCGCAACGTGCTGGACCCGGCCCGGCGGGCCCCGGCGGCCCGGGCGGGCCTCGCCCAGGCCGCCGCGCACGCGGCCGAGGCGGCGGCCGTCTGGACCCTCTGAGCTGCCCGACAATGGTGGGGTGGACGACGAACAGATCCCGGTGATCCGGGACGTGGGCCAGGGCACCGCCAAGCTGATGCCGGACGTGGACCGACGGCGGGCCTGGCTGCTGACGGTGGACGGGGCCCCGCAGTCGTATGTGGACCTCGACGATCCGCACCACCTGGAGTTCGAGTACGTGCGCCGGCTCGCGCACGTCCTGGACTGCGCGGCCGGCCCGGGCGCTCCGCTGGACCTGCTGCACCTCGGCGGCGGGGCGCTGACGCTGCCCCGCTACGCCGCCGCCACCCGGCCCGGCTCCCGGCAGCAGGTCGTCGACTTCGACCGGGGGCTGCTGGAGCTGGTCGCCGAGCACCTGCCGCTGCCCGCGGGGGCCGGGATCGAGCTGCACGCGGCCGACGCGCGGGCCTGGCTGGAGGCCGCGCCCGCGGCGAGCGCGGACGTGCTGGTGGCCGACGTGTTCGGGGGCTCGCGGGTGCCGGCCCAGCTGACCTCGGTGGAGTACGCGCGCGAGGCGGCCCGGGTCCTGCGGCCCGGCGGGACCTACGTGGCCAATCTGGCCGACGGGGCGCCCTTCGGGTTCCTGCGCGGGCAGTTGGCGAACTTCGCCACCGTCTTCCCGGAGCTGGCGCTGATCGCGGAACCGGGAGTGCTGCGCGGACGCCGGTTCGGCAACGCCGTGCTGGTGGGCTCCGCCCGGGAGCTGCCGGTGGCGGCCCTGGCGCGGGCGTGCGCGGCGGACGCCTTCCCGGCCCGGGTGGAGTACGGGGCGGGGGTGGCGAAGCTGGCCGGGCGGGCCGCGATCGTGCGGGACGCCGATGCGGTGGCCTCGCCGGAGCCGCCCGAGGGAGCCTTCAGCATCGGCTGAGCCGCGCGGCCGCTCCCCGCCGGACGCGCGCCCTCACTCGGCCGCGCTCCCGGCCTTGGACTGCACGGTCTCCGCGGGCTTCGCGGCCTCCACGGCCTCCGCGGGCCGGCCCGCGGCCGGCAGCGCGGGCACGGGCTTGCGGGTCAGCCGGCGGACGTCGGGGACGGTGAGGACGGCGGCCGTCACGATGACGACCAGGGCCGCGCAGCCCCAGAGCGCGTGGGTGCGCCCGACGACCGATTCGACCGGACCCGCGAGGGCGGTGGCGACGGGCAGCATCGAGATGGAGCCGAACCAGTCGTAGGCGGAGACACGGGAGAACTTCTCCTCCGGGATCTCCTGGTGCATCGTGGTCATCCAGTTGACGCCGAACACCTCGATGGCCAGCCCGCTGACCAGCATCACCAGGCACAGCCCCCAGGTCGGCAGAGGGACCGCCAACCCCGCCGACGGCAGCGCCAGCGGGAACACGCACAGCGTGCCCACCAGCAGCAGCCGGCGCGGCTTCCACACCATCATCAGGATGGCTCCGCCCAGCGTGCCGACCCCGAAGGCGGCCAGGGCCAACCCCCAGGGGGCGGGGCCGCCGAGGTGCTCCCGGGCGACCAGCGGCCCGTAGACCGCCTCGGCCGCGCCGACGACGGCGACGACGACGGAGAACTGGAGCACGATGCTCCACAGCCAGGGGCGGCTGCGGAACTCGACCCAGCCGTCGCGCAGATCGCCCACCAGGCTGCCGCCGGGCTCCCTGGGGGCGATGTGTCGGACGTCGAGGAAGGCGCGCAGGGCCCCCGCCAGCGCGAAGGCGACCGCGTCGACCGCGAGGACCCAGCCGGGGCCCATCGCGGCGATCATGGCTCCGCCGAGCGCGGCGCCGCCGATGCCCGCGCCGTTCACCGCCATCCGGAAGAGCGCGAAGGCCCGGTTCGCGTGCTCGCCCGAGACGCTGGAGAGCAGCATGCCCTCGGCGGCCGGGCTGAAGAAGGCGGTGCCGGTGCCGCACAGCGCGGTGAGCAGCATCATCTGCCACAGCTGCGGGTCCCCGGCGAGGACGAGCACGGCGAAGGCGCCCTGCGAGACGCAGTTGAGGGCGTTGGCCGCCACCATCACCCGGTGGCGCGGTATCCGGTCGGCGATGGCGCCGCCGATGAGCAGGAAGAGGACCAGGGGGAGCGTACGGGCGGCGGTCACCAGACCGACGTCCCCGCTCGAACCGCCCGCCTCCAGCACGGCGAAGGCGGAGGCGATGAGCGCGCCGTTGCTCCCGAGGTTGGTCACCACCGCCGCGCCCGTCAGCAACGTGTAGTTGCGTCCCGCCCAGGCGGGACGGTGACGGCGCGCGGACGCAGGACCGGGGGCGGGGCGGTAGCTCACCCCCGGACTATCCCCGCCCCGGGCCGGGAATCCAAACCGATTAACGGTCCGGGGGCGGAGGAGCGGGAGGTCATCCCGTGGTGAGCCGGACCGAGCTGAGGATCTTCTCGTAGACCTCGGGCTTGACCTCGTCGGGGACGTTGGCCGGGCCGTAGAGCACCCAGCTGGAGAAGTCGCCGTTCGCGGTCTTGAAGCTGAAGGCGATGGACTTGCCGTCGGTGTCGCACTTGTTCTTCTTGGGCAGGCCGCTGACGGTCGCGGTGTCCATGTGCCCCTTGAGGCCGGACAGGGTCGTGTACTCCTTGGCCGTGCCCACCTTCACGGTGCCCTTGGGCGCCTTCTGCGCGTAGGCGGCGAAGACCCAGTTGCCGGCCTCGTTGTAGGCCGCCTCGGCGGTGTCCTTGGCGCCCTGGCCGCCCTTGGTGCCGGTGGTGGCCAGGGCGGTCGATTCCTCCTTGCCGTTCTTGTCGGAGTCGACCTTGCACCACTCGCCCTTGTACTCCGCGGGCGCGGACATGCTCAGGAGCGGCGAGCCGTCGTTCTTGGACTCGTCGGTGATGCCGTACGTCATGCCCGAGCCGTCGACCTTCCAGTCCGCCGGGACGTCGAAGGCGGTCCCGTACTTCGGGTTGACGACCACCTTCCAGCCGGGGATCACGGGGGCGACGTCGCCGCCCGCGCGCGGGTTGCCGGTCGGCGCGGGCGGCGGGACCGGGGCGGGCGAGCTGGCGGCGGGCTTGTCGTCGGCCACGTCCTTCTTGGTGTTGTCGTCCCTGGTCAGGACGAAGGCTCCGGTGACGGCCGCGGCCACCACGACCGCGGAGGCGGCCACGATGGCGACGGTCTTCGTCGCGAAGGGGCTCGACCCCTTGCCCCCCTGCGCGGGCTCCTGCGGGTGGGGCGGTGCCTGCCCCCACGGCTGGGTCGGCGGGGGCTGTTGGTAGCCCGGTTGCGGGTACCCGTAGCCGGGCTGCTGCTCCGCGTACCCCGGCTGCTGGTACGGGTTCGGCTGTCCCGGCTGTTGCTGGTACGGGTTGTTCTGCGCATCCTGCGCGTTCTGCTCGCCCCCGGGCGGCTGCTGCTGTCCTGGCCACATGGCCGGTAACGATAGTGGGAGCGGGACGCGGGAACCACGGCCGGTCCCGTTACGGCTCTGGTCAAGCCCATCTACTCGCGGGTAACATCGCTCGTCATGAGCGCAGACCAGATGAACGTGGGCGAACTGCTCGCCGCGACCGTGCCGATGGCCAAGACCCTGAACCTCCAGTTCCTGGAGACCACCCCCGAGCGCGCGGTCGTCCGCCTGCCCGACCAGCCGGAGTTCCACAACCACGTCGGCGGCCCGCACGCCGGCGCCATGTTCACCCTCGCCGAGTCCGCGAGCGGCGCGATCGTGCTGGCGGCCTTCGGGGACCAGCTCTCGCGCGCCGTGCCGCTCGCCGTCCGGGCCGAGATCGGCTACAAGAAGCTGGCCAAGGGCGTCGTCACGGCCACCGCCACCCTCGGCCGCCCGGCGGCCGACGTGATCGCCGAACTCGACGCGGGCGGCCGCCCCGAGTTCCCCGTGACCGTCGCCATCCAGCGCGAGGACGAGGCCGTGACCGGCGAGATGACGGTCGTCTGGACGCTGCGCCCCAACGCCTGAGTCCCGGCCCCGAACCCGGCCCGGATACGTCCCATCAGTGGAAGGGCGCCCCGCCGAGGGCGCGTCCCGGCGGGGTCGGGGGTCGCGTGGCGCACAGTGGGCCGGGGGCGGTCCGGCGCGGGCCGCCCCGCCCACTGCCGCTTCCAGGGAGCCCCCATGAGCGAGGCCGTGTCCCGCCGTACCGCCATCAGGCTGCTGGGCGCGGCGGGCGCCGCCCTCGGTGCGGGCGGCTGCGTCCCCCAGGTGCCCCCGCGCTCGGGGGCCCGTACGGCGGCCCGGGCGAGCGCGGCCGGCGCCACCGCCCGGCCCGGCACCGGCGCCCGGGTCGACGCCCTGCTGGAGCGGCTGACCCTGGAGGAGAAGACCTCGCTGCTGCACGGCGCCGTGGACCCCGCCCCGCTCGGTCAGGCGGGATACGTGCCCGGCGTACCGCGCCTGGGCATCCCGCCGCTGCGGCTCGCCGACGGACCGGCCGGGGTACGGGTGGCCCGCCCGGCGACCGCGCTGCCCGCGCCCGTCATGCTGGCCAGCGCCTTCGACCCCGCCCTCGCCCGCGCCTACGGCCGCGTCATCGGCCGCGAGGGCCGCGCCCTGGGCCAGGACGTGCTGCTGTCGCCCATGGCCAACCTGATCCGCACCCCCTACGCCGGCCGCAACTTCGAGACCTACTCCGAAGACCCGCGGCTGACCGCCGACCTGGTCGCGGAGGTGGTCCGCGGCATCCAGGACGAAGGGCTGATCGCCACCGTCAAGCACTTCGCCCTCAACAACCAGGAGAAGGGCCGCGACACCATCGACGCGGTCGCCACCGAACAGACCCTGCACGAGACGGAGCTGCGCGGCTTCGAGGCCGCCGTCGCGGCCGGCGCCGGCTCGGTGATGGGCGCGTACAACAAGGTCAACGGCACCTACGCCTGCGAGAACAAGCCGCTGCTCAACGAGCTGCTGCGCGGGCGCTGGGGGTTCGACGGCTGGGTGATGTCCGACTGGCAGGCCACCCACAGCACCGTCGCGGCCGTCACCGCGGGCCTCGACATGGAGATGCCCGCCGGGTCCCACTTCGGCGAACCGCTGCGCGAGGCCGTGCGCGCCGGATCCGTGCCGGAGCACGCCGTGGACCTCGCGGTGCGCCGGGTGCTCAGCACCATGGCCCGCTTCGGCCTGCTGGAGGCGTCCCCCGCGCCCCGCCCGGCCCGCGATCCCGCCGCCGGCGCCGCGGTCGCCCGGCGGGTCGCGGTCGCCGGCGCGGTCCTGCTGCGCAACGAGAAGGCGGCCCTGCCGCTGACCGGGGCCGCCGCCCGCTCCCTCGCCGTCATCGGGCCCACCGGCCAGGTGCCCTTCGTCAGCGGCGGCGGCAGCGCCCACGTCGTCCCCGACCGGGACCGGGCCGCGAGCCCGCTGGCCGCGATCCGCACCCGCGCCGGCAAGGGGGCCGAGGTCCGCCACGCCCTCGGCGAGGACCTGTACGGGCGCCCGCTGCCCGCGGGCCTGTTGACCCCGGCCGCCACCCTGGACGACCAGGTCGTGGACGCGGGCAAGGAGCACCACTACGAGGGCGCCTTCACCCTCCGCGAGGCCGACGAGTGGACCCTGCTCGTCCACTACACCGGCAAGCGCCCCGACGTGCGCCTCGACGGCGAGGAGGTCTTCCCCGTCCGGCAGGGCGTGGCCGAGTACTTCGCGGGCGGGCTGCTCGGCGCCGCCCCCGACGGGCTCACCGTGCGCCGCCGTACGCTCGCCCTCGCGCCCGGGACCCACAGGCTCACCGTCGGCGCCCACGGCGGCGACCGGGGCGCGCGCTTCCGGCTGCGCCACACCACCCGGGCGAGCCGGGCCGCCGACGTGGCCGAGGCGGTACGGGTGGCCGCGGCGGCCCACAGCGTGGTCCTGTTCGCCTACGAGGACGCGACCGAGGGCAGCGACCGGACCGGCCTGGGGCTGCCCGGCGGCCAGGCACGGCTGATCGAGGCGGTCGCCGCGGCCAACCCGCGCACCACCGTGGTCCTCAACACGTCCTCGTCGACCGCCATGCCCTGGCTCGCGCGGACCGCCGCCGTGCTGCAGATGTACTACCCGGGCCAGGAGGGCGCGGGCGCCACCGCCGACGTGCTGTTCGGCGACGCCGACCCCGGCGGCCGGCTCACCCAGACCTTCCCCGCCGACGAGCGCTCCACCCCGGTCGGCGCGGACCCGGTGCGCTACCCGGGGGTCGGCGGGCGCCAGGAGTACAGCGAGGGCGTCCACGTGGGCCACCGCTGGTACGACGCGGAACGGGTGGCCCCGCTCTTCCCCTTCGGCCACGGCCTCTCCTACACCACCTGGCACTACGAGAAGCTGACCGTACGGCCCCGGGGCACCGGGCTGCGGGTGGAGTTCACCGTGCGCAACACCGGCCGCCGCGCGGGCACGGACGTGGCGCAGGTGTACCTCGGCCCCTCGCCGGACCTCACGCTCGACCAACCCGTCCGCGCCCTGGCCGGCTACCGGCGGATCAGCCTCGCCCCCGGCCGCTCCCAGCGGATCGCCGTCGATCTCGACGCCCGCACGCTGTCCTCCTGGGACGCGGGACCGCACGCCTGGGTCGTGGGCACCGGACGGCGGGAGGTGTGGGTGGGGCGCTCCTCGCGGGAACTGCCCCTGAGGGCGGCCGCGGTGGTGCGCGGGGCGGGCCGGTAGGCTGGCGGGTCGGTGCGCCACAGGGGGCGCGCCGCGACCACGCTGCGGGAGGACGTACCGGTGCACATCCAGGAATGGCTGGAGACCATCCCGGCGGTGAGTGTCTATCTGCTGGTCGGCCTGGTCATCGGGTTGGAGAGCGTGGGCATCCCACTGCCCGGAGAGATCGTCCTGGTCAGCGCGGCCCTGCTCGCCTCGCAGAACGGCGGCATCGACCCGGTGGTGCTGGGCGCCTGCGCGAGCGCGGGCGCGATCATCGGGGACTCGATCGGCTACGCGATCGGCCGCAAGGGCGGCAAGCCGCTGCTGGCCCGGCTCGGGCGGCGCTTCCCCCGGCACTTCGGGGAGCACCACGTCGCGATGGCCGAGCGGTCCTTCGAGAAGTGGGGCATGTGGGCCGTCTTCTTCGGGCGGTTCGTGGCGCTGCTGCGGATCTTCGCGGGGCCGCTGGCGGGCGTGCTGCGGATGCCGTACTGGAAGTTCCTGATCGCCAACGTGCTCGGCGGGATCATCTGGGCGGGCGGCACCACGGCGGTCATCTACTACATCGGGATCGTCGCGGAGGCCTGGCTGAAGCGGTTCTCCTGGCTGGGGCTGGTGGCGGCCGTGCTGATCGGGCTCACCTCCATGCTGGTGCTGCGCAGCCGGGCCAAGAAGGCGGCGGCGCAGGCCGAGACGAGGGTGACGGCCGAGACGACGGTCGTGACCGACTGAAGGCCGGACCGAAGGCCCCGGGTGAAGGCCCGGGCGGGCGCGGCCGCCGTGGCCGCCGGGCCCGCCCGGGACACCACGGCTCGGCTACGCGAGGTCCCGGGCGGCCGCGCGGTGCTGCTTCGCCAGCTCGACGTACATCGTCGCGTTCAGGCTGATGCCCGCCCGCTCCTCGTCCGTCAGCGGGCGCCGGACCTTCGCCGGCACGCCCGCGACGAGGGAACCCGGCGGGACGACCATGCCCTGGGGCACCAGGGCCTGGGCGGCGACCAGGGAACCCGCCCCGATCACCGCGCCGTTGAGGACGGTGGCGCCCATGCCGATCAGGCAGTCGTCCTCGACGGTGCAGCCGTGCACCACCGCGTTGTGGCCGATGGAGACGCGCGCGCCGATGGTCACGGGGAAGCCGGGGTCGACGTGGACCGTGCAGTTGTCCTGGACGTTGCTGTCCGCGCCGAGCACGATCGGCCCGCAGTCGGCCCGCAGCACCGCGGAGTACCAGATGCTCGCCCCGGCGGCGAGGCTCACGTCGCCGACGACGACCGACGTCGGCGCGGTGAACGCCTCCGGGTGGATGGCCGGCTTCTTCCCGCCGACACCGGCGACGAATGCCTGGTCCGCCTGAAACGTCATGTTCTCTTCCTCTGCTTCCGGATGCCGCGCTCCTCGCACCGTAGGCCACGCCCGCGGCCGGTCGACCGATGGGGTGAAGATCACAGGAGGGCCGTCCGGACGCCCGGGGCGCGGCCCACTACCGTGGCCGGGTGCCGAAGAACAGAAACACGTTCTCATCCGTCTCGCCCGCGGAGGTCCGGGCGGCCGTGACCGCCCTGCGCCGCCGGGCCGCGAGCCGGATCGTCCACGCGGGCTGGCGCTGGGCGCAGCGGGCCGGCGCGGTCACCGCGCAGGCGCCCGGGCGGCTGCGCTTCGGCGCCATCGGCGAGGGCACCAGGCTGGCCTTCCCCCAGGGCACCGTCTTCGGCGAACGCTGGATCCACCTGGGCGAGCACTGCATCATCGCCGAGCAGGTCACCCTGACCGCCGGGATGATGCCGGACCTCGACCTCGGCCGGGACCCGATGCTGGTCCTCGGCAACGGCGTGGTGCTCGGTCGGGGGAGCCATGTCATCGCGGACACCCGGATCACCATCGGATCGGACACCTTCTGCGGGCCCGGGGTCTACATCACCTCCACCAACCACAGTTACGACGACCCGCACGAGCCCGTCGGCAAGCAGTGGCCGCGCAGCGCGCCGGTGGAGATCGGCCCGGGTTGCTGGCTCGGCACCGGCGCCGTGGTCCTCCCCGGCGCCCGGCTCGGCCGCAACGTGGTGGTGGCCGCGGGGGCCGTCGTCCGCGGGGAGGTGCCCGACCACGCCGTCGTCGCCGGGGCGCCGGCCCGGATCGTGCGGCGCTGGGAACCGGAGACGGGCTGGCAGCCGCCGCTGCGCACCCCGGCCCCGGTGCCGATACCGGAAGGGGTGACTCCCGCGCAACTGCGCGCGCTGGAGGAAGCCGAACGTATCGCCGAGTCCCGCGCGATCGGAACGCCCACGGCCCCCTGATCGGGCGCGATGCGGGCGGAACGGGTGAGTCCGATACCGAACGTCAGCCCAGCGATTGTCCAAATCCTCCCCACGGGTCGCCGATGCGGGAGGACGTCCGGGACGCGCGGCGCGGGGCGCGATCCCGCCCGCGGCAAGGGTTTTGACGCGCCGTTGGGGTTCGAGACGCCCTGTTCGATTTGCGGAACGGTGGCTTCCGGGCGGTGAACCGGACACCCGTGGCCGGTATCTGTGGATGCGTGCGGGCGGCGCCGGAGGCAGGCGCTCGGCCGTGCAGAATACGCACGTCACACAGCCGAATAGAGGCGCACCGATGCCATCCCACCCGTCCGGCCCCCCACCCCGCCCGGCCTCCGCCGACACGGCGCGGGGCGCGTGTCACTTCGGTGCGCCCCCCGCCCCCGCACGCACGCTCCTCGACGTCCTGGACGCCACCGCGGCCGCCCACCCCGGGGCCCTCGCCCTGGACACCGGCGCCGAACGCCTCGACTACCGGCGGCTGACCGCCGAGGTCGCCGCCCGGGCCGAACGACTGCGCCGCGCCGGGGCCGGGGCGGGGGACCGGATCGGGATCCGGGTGCCCTCCGGCGGCGCGGAGCTCTACCTGGCGGTCCTGTCCGTGCTGCGCTGCGGCGCCGCCTACGTCCCGGTGGACGCGGACGACCCCGACGAGCGGGCCGCGACCGTCTTCCGCGAGGCGGGTGTCTGCCTGGTCCTCGGCGCGGACGGCGAGGTCGCGCCCGGCGCCGTACCGCCCGCCGGGGCCGCCGGTGGGGCCCGCCGGGCGGTCCGCCCGCAGGACGACGCGTGGATCATCTTCACCTCGGGCTCCACGGGCGCCCCCAAGGGCGTGGCCGTCAGCCACCGCAGTGCCGCCGCGTTCGTCGACGCCGAGGCCGGGCTGTTCCTGCGGGAGCGCCCGCTCGGCCCCGGTGACCGGGTGCTCGCCGGGCTCTCGGTGGCCTTCGACGCCTCCTGCGAGGAGATGTGGCTGGCCTGGCGCCACGGCGCCTGCCTGGTCCCGGCCCCGCGGGCGCTCGTGCGCGCCGGGCACGAGCTGGGCCCCTGGCTCGTCGACCGGGCCGTCACCGTGGTCTCGACCGTGCCCACGCTCGCCGCGCTCTGGCCCGCCGACTGCCTGGACCGGGTCCGGCTGCTCATCGTCGGCGGCGAAGCCTGCCCGGCCGAGCTCGTCGACCGCTTCGCGACCGGCGGGCGCGAGATGTGGAACACCTACGGGCCCACCGAGACCACCGTCGTGGCGTGCGCCGCCCGGCTGCGGCCGGGCGAGCCCGTACGCATCGGGCTGCCCCTGGACGGCTGGGACCTGGCCGTCGTCGACGAGGCGGGGGAGCCCGTCGCGCCCGGCGCCGAGGGCGAGCTGGTCATCGCCGGCGCCGGCGTCGCCCGCTACCTCGACCCGGTCAAGGACGCGGAGCGCTTCCGGCCCTGCGCGGCGCTGGACGCCGCCCGCGCCTACCGCACCGGCGACCTCGTGCTGGCGGACCCCGCGGGGCTGGTCTTCACCGGGCGGGCCGACGACCAGATCAAGCTCGGCGGCCGCCGGGTGGAACTCGGCGAGATCGACGCCGCCCTGAGCGCCCTGCCCGGGGTGCTCGGCGCCGCCGCGGCCGTGCACGTCACCCCGGCCGGCGGCCAGGTGCTCGCCGGGTACGTCGTCCCCGCGCCCGGCTACGACCGCGCCCGGGCCCGGGAGGCCCTGGCCCGGGCGCTGCCCGCGGCGCTGGTGCCCGTACTGGCCGAGATCGCCGAACTGCCCACCCGCACCTCCGGCAAGGTCGACCGCGAGGCCCTGCCGTGGCCCCTGCCGGAATCCGCGCAGACGGCGGGTGGCGCGGGCGGGCCCGGTGGGGCCGAGCCGCTGGACCGCGCGGCCGTCTCGGGCGCCTCGGGGGCGTCGGAGGCGGCGCGGGCCGTGGGGTCGGAGCCGCTCGGGGCGGTCGCCGCGGAGCTCGCCGACCTGTGGGCGCAGCTGCTCGGCAGCCGCCCCGGGCCCGGATCCGACTTCGTCGCCCTGGGCGGCACCAGCCTGACGGCCGCGCGCATGGCGTCGCGGCTGCGCGAGCGGTACCCCGGAGTGTCGGTCGCGGACCTCTACCGGAACCCGGTGCTGCGTGACATGGCCGCACACCTGGAGGGCCTCGCCCCCGGCGGCGCGGCGAAGGGGGCGGCCTCGGGCCCGGCCGCGGCGACCTCCCGGTGCGCATCCTCCCCGTCGGCGTCCCCGCCGGGGTCGGTCGGGGGCGCGGCCCCGACGCCGCCGCTGCGGCGGCGCCCCGGCGCGGCCCAGATCCCCGTCCAGTGTGCCCTGTTCCGCGGGCCCAGGCTGCGCGGGCTGGGCGCCCCAGACCGGAAGAAAG
>NZ_JBVHUE010000013.1:77281-201214 GCF_055565515.1 Streptomyces sp. NPDC028419
GTACCCCCCCCCCCCCCCCCCCCCCCCCCCCCCTCCCCCCCCCCCCCCCCCCCCCCTCCTCTCCCCCCCCCCCCCCCCCCCCCCCCCCGCCGCCGCTGCGGCGGCGCACCGGCGCGGCCCAGATCCTCGTCCAGTGCGCCCTGTTCGGCGTGACCGGGCTGCGCGGGCTGGTCGCCCTCGCGGTCATCGACAACGTCCTCGCCGTGCTGGCCCCCAAGGCCTGGGCCCCGTACACCTCGTGGTGGTTGGTGCTGGCCGGCTGGGTGGTGCTGTTCAGCGCCCCGTCCCGGTTCGCCCTGGGCGCGGCCGCCGCGCGGTTGCTGACCCGGGGGATCGTCCCCGGCGCCTACCCGCGCGGGGGCAGGGTCCACCTGCGGCTGTGGGCCGCGGAACGCGCCGTGGCCTCCTTCGGCGTCCCCGCGCTGCTCGGAACCCCGTGGGCCGCCCGGTACGCGCGTGCGCTCGGCTGCGCCACCGGAAAGGGGGTCGCGCTGCACGCGATGCCGCCGGTGACGGGACTCGCCGAGCTGGGCGACGGCTGCGCCGTCGAGCCCGAGGCCGACCTGTCCGGGTGGTGGGTGGACGGCGGGACCCTGCGGGTGGGGGCGGTGCGGGTGGGCGCCGGAGCCCGGGTGGGGCACCGGTCGATGCTCATGCCGGGCGCGGTGGTCGGACCCGGCGCCGAACTGACCGGCGGCGGCTGCCTGTCGGGCGAGATCCCCGCGGGCGCCAGCTGGGAGGGCTCACCGGCCCGCCCGACCGCCCGACCGGGGCCGGCCGCGGCGCGGCGGCCCGCGGGCGGCGCATCCGGCGGGCGGTCCCGCCCCGGCCGGTGGAGGGCCTGTTACGCCGTGACCCTCGGCATGCTCCCGCTGCTCCCGCTCCTCGCCGGCGCGCCCGCACTCGTCGGGACGTACTACCTGGTCAAGGACTGCGTGACCCTCGGCGCCGTCGCCCTGTGGCTCCTGCTCACCGTTCCCGTCGCGACCTGCGTCACCACCCTGTGCTGGATCCTCACCGTGGCCGCCGTCGTCCGCCTCCTCGGCCGCGGCATCACCCCCGGCGACCACCCCGCCGACGGCGGCGTCGCCTGGCGGGTCTGGCTGGTGCACCGGCTCCTCGGCGGCGCGCGGGCCTCCCTCTTCCCGTTGTACGCGAGCCTCGCCACGCCCCTGTGGCTCCGGCTGCTCGGTGCCGGGGTCGGCCGACGGACCGAGATCTCCACCGTGCTGACCCTGCCCTCACTGCTCACCGTCGAGGACGGCGCCTTCCTCGCCGACGACGTGCTCGCCGCGCCGTACGAGCTGCGCGACGGCCGGATGCGGCTGGGCGCGGTCCGCGTCGGGCGGCGCGCCTTCGTCGGGAACTCCGGCATCGTCGGCCCCGGGCGCTCCGTGCCCGACCACGCGCTGATCGGGGTCCTCTCCGACGCCCCCGCGCACAGCGGCCCCGGGACCTCCTGGCTGGGCCGGCCGACGATGCCGCTGCCGCGGGTGGCGGCCACGCCGGACGCGGGGCGCACCTTCGAGCCGGCACCGCACCTGGTGCTGGCCCGCGGGCTGGTCGAGCTGTGCCGGCTGATCCCGCTGATGTGCGGGCTGGCGCTGGCCGAGGGGGTGCTGCTCGCCCAGCAGGACGCCCTCGACTCGGGCGGCCTCTGGCTCGCCGCCGTGGTCGGCGCACCCCTGCTGCTGGCCGCGGGGGTGGCCGCTGCCCTGACGGCGACCGCCGCGAAGTGGATGCTCGTGGGCCGCTTCCGGGCGACGGAACACCCGCTGTGGAGTTCCTTCGTCTGGCGCAACGAGCTCTACGACACCTTCGTGGAATCCCTCGCCGTGCCGTGGTTGGCCGGCCCCTTCACGGGGACGCCCGTCCTCAACTGGTGGCTGCGCAGCCTGGGGGCCCGGATCGGCCGGGGCGTGTGGTGCGACACGCACTGGCTTCCGGAGACGGATCTGATCGCGCTCGGGGCGGGGGCGACCGTCAACCGCGGCTGTGTGCTCCAGACGCACCTGTTCCACGACCGGATCATGCGGATGGACACGGTCGATCTCGCCGAGGGCGCCTCGCTCGGCCCGCACAGCATCGTGCTGCCGGGCAGCGCGGTCGGCGCCCACGCTTCGGTCGGTGCCTCCTCCCTGGTGATGCGCGGTGAGACCGTCCCACCGGCGACCCACTGGGCGGGCAACCCGATCGCCGGGGCCGCCGCCCCCGCCATCGAATGACCCCCACCGGCCGTCCCCGGGCCGGCTACCCCGCTGCCAGCAGGACGGTGCCGGCCAGGGCGAGGCCGGCCCCGGCCGCCTGGACCGTGCGCAGCCGTTCCTTCAGGAGGGCGAAGGCGGCGAACGCGGTGACGACGGGGTACAGCGAGGACAGTACGGCGGCCACCGTCACCGGACCGTTCTGCGCGGCGACGGAATAGGTGCCGTTGGCCGCGACGTCCGCCAACCCGACGAAGGCCAGCGCGGGCAGCAGGGTCCACAGCAGCGCGGGGCCGCTGCCCGCCGGGAGCACCCGGTTCCCGCGCCGGGCCGAGGCCCAGAGCGCGGCCCCGCCCGCCGCCACGTTCGTCACGCGCTGCACGAAGAGGGCCAGGAACAGGCTGGTGAGTCCGCTGGACGCCTCCGAGATGAGCGCCATGACCGCGCCGAAGCCGAAGGCCGCGCCCAGGGTGAGCAGCACCGCCTGCCGCTGTACGGGCGCCCCGCGCAGCTCGGGCCCGCCCGCCAGCAGGATCCCGACCAGGGCCACCGCGATGCCCGCGACCTGGCCGAAGCCGGGCCGTTCGCCGAGCGTCAGACCGACCCCGACGGGGACGACGACGCCCAGTGAACCGAGCGGCGAGACCACGCCCATCGGGCCCAGCGCGAGCGCCTTGTAGAAGCTCAGCATGGCGAGGGGGCCCACCAGACCCGCGGCCACCGCGAACCACAGCTGCGGTCCGGCCTCCCGCCAGGCGCCGGTGCCGAGCACGATCGAGCCGAGCACGACGACGGCGAGGGCCTGCGAGGCGACGACCACGGTGAGCGCGGGAAGCCTGCGCGTCAGCAATCCGCCCCCGAAATCGGCGAGACCCCACAGAATGGCTGTGGCCAGGGCGAACAGGGCGGTCATGGCAGGACCTCGCAGTACAGTGCATTGAACTAGTGAGTCCACTGCACGATAGTTCAGCCCATTGAACTCTGTCATCCAAAATATTGGACGGTATGGTGTCGGATCTCGAACAACTCACCCAGGCGCTCGCCCGGAACCTCAAGAAGTGGCGAGGTGAGCGCGGTTTCACCCTGGACGCGCTGGCGGCCCGCGCCGGAGTGAGCCGGGGGATGATCATCCAGATCGAGCAGGCCCGTACCAACCCCAGCGTCGGCACCACGGTCAAGCTGGCCGACGCCCTGGGCGTCAGCATCACCACCCTGCTCGACCACGAACCCGGCCCCCAGGTGCACATGGTGCTCCCGGGGCAGGGCGTGCGCATGTGGTCGACGGACGGCGGCAGCGCCAGCGACATGCTGCTCGGCGACGACCGGCGCGGACCGCTGGAGATGTGGACCTACCGGCTGGAGCCGGGCGAGGGCACCGACTCCGACCCCCACCCGGCCGGCACCGTCGAGATGATGCACGTCACCGCGGGGGAGCTCACGCTCCTCGTCGACGGGGAGCGGTACGTCGTACCGGCGGGCGGGGCCGTGTCCTTCGAGGCGAACGCACCCCACGCCTACCGCAACGACGGCCCCGTGCCGATGGAGATGACGATGGCGGTGTCCATCCCGCCCGTGGGCCGCCCGTAGCCCGGGCGGGGGAGCCCGGGGCGGCCAGGGCTACAGGGCCGGGATCTCGATGGCCGGGCAGCGGTCCATGACCATGTCCAGCCCGGCGGAGGTGGTCCGCTCGAAGGCGTCCTCGTCGACCACGCCGAGCTGGAACCAGACGGCGCGGGCGCCGGCCGCCGCGGCCTCGTCGGCGACCGGACCGGCCAGCGCGCTGTTCACGAAGACGTCCACCACGTCCACCGGGAAGGGGATCTCGGCCAGCGAGGCGTAACCCTGCTCGCCGTGGACCGTCTCCGCCTTCGGGTGCACCGGCACCACGCGCTTGCCGAAGCGCTGGAGCACCCGCGCCACGCCGTAGGCGGCGCGGTCGCTGTTGTTGGACAGTCCCACCACGGCCCAGGTGTCGCCGTGTTGGGTGAGGATCCTGCGGATGGTTTCCGGGTCGCCGTACACGCGTGCCGCCTCCTGCTCTCGCGGGCCGGCCGGATGCCGCCCGCACCCGGCTTCAACAGGGAGGACACCTGTCCGATTCCCCCGTCCGATTCCCTTTAGGGTGGAGCGGGTGAAGGCAGACCAGTACGTCACGGTGGCCCGCGAGGGCGTCCACGAGTCCGAGATCAACCGCTCGCGCTTCCTCTGCGCGCTCGCGCCCGCCGCGACCGAGCGCGAGGCGCAGGACTTCGTCGCCCGCATCCGCAAGGAGCACCCCACCGCCTCGCACAACTGTTACGCCTACGTCGTCGGGGCGGACGCCTCCGTCCAGAAGGCCAGTGACGACGGCGAACCGGGCGGCACGGCCGGAGTGCCGATGCTCCAGATGCTGATGCGGCGCGACATCCGCTACGCCGTCGCCGTGGTCACCCGCTACTACGGCGGTGTGAAACTCGGCGCGGGCGGGCTGATCCGGGCCTACGGCGGCGTGGTCGGCGAGGCCCTCGACGCGCTGGGCACGGTCACCCGCCACCGCTACCGGCTCGTCACCGTCACCGTCGACCACCAGCGCGCCGGCAAGACCCAGAACGACCTGCGCTCGACCGGCCGGACCGTGGTCGACCTGCGCTACGGCGCGGCCGTGGAGATCGAGATCGCCCTGCCCGAGGCCGACCTGCCCGCCTTCGAGGCGTGGCTCGCCGACAGCACGGCGGGCAGCGCGACCCTCACCCTGGGCGGGGAGACCTACGCCCCCTAGGCCCTGTCGTCAAAGTGCCGTCTGCCTCGCGACGCCTGGCACGCACTCTCGCCGCACCGGGCGAAAGCCAAGTACGTCCAGTACGCGGGCTTCCGCCCGGCACGGCGAGAGCACGCACCAGACGCCGCGGGGCCGCCCTTCGGGCGACGACGGCACTTTGACGACAGGACCTAGCGCCGTGGCCGGGTGAGCGACGGGGCCGGGTGAGCGACGGGGCCGGCCCGTCGCCCCGGGTCACCGCTTTGGCCCGCCGCCCCGGGTCACCGTCGCGCCGACTCGCCCTGCGCCGCCTCGATGCCCGCGTGCAGATCCACCGCGGCGTCCAGGGTCGCGGCGCCGGACAGGGCCAGGCAGGTCAGCAGGGCCGCGGCGGTGAGGTGCCGTGCGGTGCGGGGGCGTGCCGCGGCCGCGGCCCCCACCGGTCGGCCCAACAGGGCCGCCACCCGGCGCGGTACCGGACCGGCCGCCGCGGCCAGCGCGAAGGCCGGCCTTGCGGTCGGACCGGACGCCCCGGCCGTACGGCTGGCGAGCGCGGCCCGGCCGATGGCCCGGGCGGTCAGCCCGCGGTCACCCGTGGCGCGCGCGGCCGCCTCGTCGGCGCTGCGCTCCAGGGCGTAGGCCAGCGGTTCGCGCAGGGCGCGCAGCGCCGGATGACACAGGGCCGCCAGATCGGTGACGGCGGCGAAGAGGTGGTGACGCCCGCGCAGGTGGGCGCGTTCGTGGGCGAACAGCGCCTCGCGCTCGGCGGCCGTCAGCGCGTCGAGCATGCCGGTGGTCACCACGATCCGACCCGGGCGGCCGGGCAGCGCGTAGGCGTCCGGCCCCGGCTCGTCCAGGACGACCAGTTCACCGGCGGCGTGCGCCGCGAGCCGGCCGGCGCGGCGCAGCTGGGTCCGGCGCCGGTTCGCGGCCCGCACCAGCAGTGCGGCGGACCAGCCCAGCAGGGCCGCGGCCACGACGGCCACCGCCACCACGGCATCGGGCGAACCGGTCCGCAGCGGAGTCAGCAGCCTGCCCAGCGCGGCGACGGCGCGCAGGTGCGTGGCGCCCGGGACCACGAGCAGCGCGAGGGAGACCGTGCTGGCGAGGGCCAGCCCCGCCGCGGCGCAGGTCAACAGCCACACGGCGGGCCGCGGGGGCAGGCAGGCCGCCAACCGCCGGCTCACGGGCCCGGCGAGGAAGGGCACCAGCAGCGGCAGCCAGACCGCGTAGATCACGCCCCGCCCCCGTCGAGCAGGGACCGCAGCAGCTGCTCGTCGTCGTCGCTCAACTGCGAGACGAAGCGGGTCAGCACCGCGCCCCGGTCCTCGGTCTTGCGCAGCTCCGAGTGCATGCGACGGGCCGTGAGCCCGGAGGCGTCCTCCGTCGGCAGGTACGCGAACCCGCGGCCGGAGCGGGTGCGGGACACCGCGCCCTTGTCGTGCAAGCGGGTCAGGATCGTCGTCACCGTCGTCCGCGCGTGCGACGTGCCCAGTGCCTCCTGGACCTGGCCGGGGGTCAGCGGGGCGCCGGCCGCCCACAGGGCCGCCAGCACGGACGCCTCCAGCTCGCCGGCCGGCAGTCGGTCCGGGTTGGCCTCACCCATGGGGCGCTCCTCACGCTTCCTCCGTCTACGGTGGTGTAGACCGTCTACGGCAGTGTAATGCGGCGCCGCCGGAACACCACGGGCCGGTCGGCCCTCGCTCCGCGGCGGCCGGCCGACTGGTCGTCCACCCCCGGGCGCCGGTGGCAAACTGAGAACCGAGACGGACCGGACGCCGATTCGCGTTAGCGTGGTGGACGCCCGCCGCGGCGCCCGTAGGGGGTCCGTGCTGGTCCCGGAGCTGGAGGAACGGTAAAAGTGCAGGTCGGAGTGGCATTGTGAGGATCCTCCACACCTCCGACTGGCATCTCGGCCGGGCCTTCCACCGGGTCAACCTGCTCGGGGCGCAGGCGACTTTCGTCGATCACCTCGTCGAGACCGTGCGGGAGCGAGAGGTGGACGCCGTGCTCGTCGCGGGCGACATCTATGACCGCGCCGTGCCGCCGCTGCCCGCCGTCGAGCTCTTCGACCAGGTCCTGCGCCGGCTCGCCGAGCTGGACGTGCCCACCGTGATGATCTCCGGGAACCACGACTCCGCCCGCCGGCTCGGCGTGGGGGCCGCACTGATCGGCCGCGCCGGGATCCACCTGCGGACCGACCCCGAGGGCTGCGCCGACCCCGTCGTGCTCACCGACGTACACGGCGAGGTGGCGTTCTACGGGCTGCCGTACCTCGAACCGGCCCTGGTCAAGGACGCCCTCGACGCACCGAAGGTCAGCCACGAAGCGGTGCTCGGCGCCGCCATGGACCGCATCCGCGACGACCTCGCCACCCGCGGCCCCGGCGTCCGCTCGGTCGTCATCGCCCACGCCTTCGTCACCGGCGGCCAGGCCAGCGACAGCGAGCGCGACATCGCGGTCGGCGGGGTCGACTCGGTGCCCGTCGCCGTCTTCGACGGAGTCGACTACGCCGCCCTCGGCCACCTGCACGGCTGTCAGACGATCAACGAACGGGTCCGTTACTCCGGTTCCCCGCTCGCCTACTCCTTCTCCGAGGTCCACCACCGCAAGACGATGTGGCTGATCGAACTCGGCGCCCCGGGCACGAGCCCGGTGGCCGAGCGGATCGACACCCCCGTCCCGCGCCCGCTCGCCCGCATCCGGGGCCCCATCGAGGAACTGCTGCAGGACCCCGCGCTCGCCGGACACGAGCAGGCGTGGGTGGAGGCGACCCTCACCGACCCGGTCCGGCCCGAGGACCCGATGGCCCGCCTCCTCACCCGCTTCCCCCACACCCTCGTTCTCGCCTTCGACCCCCAGGGCCGTGAAGAGGACGACGGCGCCTCCTACGCACAGCGCCTCAAGGGCCGCAGCGACCAGGAGATCGCCGAGGACTTCGTCACCCACGTCCGCGGCGGGGGCGTCGCCGACGAGGGCGAACGGGCCGTGCTGAGGGCCGCCTTCGACGACGTCCGCGTCGAAAGCGCAACTCTCGAAACCGGCCGTCGAGGGCGGGACCGATGAGGCTGCACCGACTCAAGGTCACCGCCTTCGGGCCCTTCGCCGAAGCGCAGGAGATCGACTTCGACACGCTCTCCGGCGCCGGGATCTTCCTGCTGCACGGACCCACCGGCGCGGGCAAGACCTCTGTGCTCGACGCGGTCTGCTACGCCCTGTACGGCTCCGTGCCCGGCCCCCGCCAGGCGCCCGGCACCAGCTTGCGCAGCGACCACGCCGGCCCCGATGAGGCCACCGAGGTCACCCTCGAACTCACCGCGGGCGGCCGCCGTTTGGAGATCACCCGGCGCCCCGAACAGCCGCGCCCCAAGAAGCGCGGCACCGGCACCACCAAGGACAAGGCCCAGAGCTGGCTCCGCGAACACCTCGGCGACGCCGGCTGGCAGGGACTCAGCCGCTCCCACCAGGAGATCGGTGAGGAGATCGAGCAGCTCATCGGCATGAGCCGCGAACAGTTCTGCCAGGTCGTGCTGCTGCCCCAGGGCGAGTTCGCGCGCTTCCTGCGGGCCGACGCCGAAGCCCGCGGCCGTTTGCTGGGACGGCTCTTCGACACCCGCCGCTTCGCCGCCGTCGAAGCCCTGCTCGCCGATCAGCGCAGGGCCGCCGAGGTCAAGGTGCGCGCGGGCGACGAGAAGGTGCTCGGCACGGCCCAGCGGCTGGCCCAGGCCGCCGGGGACTGTGCGGACCTGCGCGCCTGGCCGCTGCCCGGACACCAGCCCGGCGACCCCGGGCTCGCCGAGGCCGTACGGGCCTGGGCGGCCGTGGCACGCAGCTCGGCCCGGGAACGGCTGACCGTGCGCGAGCACGCCCTCATCGCCGTCGAAGCCCGGCACGCGGCAGCCCGCCGGGCCGCCGAAGGGGCCCGGGAACTTGACCGGCTCCAGCGCCGCCACGCCGAAGCCGTCCACCGCGCCGAGGTCCTCGCCGACGCCGCACCCGAGCGGGAACGGCTCCGCGAACGCCTCGACCGGGCCCGCCGGGGCGCCCTGGTCGCCCCCGCCCTCGACCTGCGCGAAGCCGCGGCCGGCGCCCACCGGGTCGCCGTGCAGGCCGTCGACGATGCGCGGCGGCGCCTGCACTGCGACCTCGTCGAGGCGAGCGCCGAACAACTCGCCGCCCTCGAACAGCGACTGCGCGGCGAGCTCGGCGCGCTCGGCGCCGCCCAGCGCGCCGAACAGCGCAGCGCCGACATCTCCCGCGAACGCGCGGCCCTGGAACGCGAGTCCCGTGCCGCCGAGGAACAGCAGCAGGAATCCGCCGACTGGCTGGCCCGCTGGGAGCCCCTGCGGGCCGCGCTGCGCGAACGCGTGGACATCGCCCAACAGGCCGCGACCCAGGCCGAACACCTGGCCGGCCGGCTGGAACCCGCCCGACTGCACCTGGCCGCGGCCCGCCGCCGGGACGCCCTCGCCGCCGAAGCGGAGGCCACCGCCGGCGAACTGCTCTCCGTACGCGAGGAGTCCGCGACGGCCCGGGAGCGCTGGCTGGAACTCAAGGAGACCCGGCTGCGCGGGATCGCCGCCGAACTCGCCGAGGCACTCGTCGCGGGGCAACCCTGCACCGTGTGCGGCTCGGCCGACCACCCCGCACCCGCCCGCCCCGCCCCCGGCCACGTGGATCGCGCCGCCGAGGACACCGCCCACGCCCGCTTCGAGCAGGCCGAGGAGCGCCGCGCGACGACCGAGCGCAGGCTGGCCGCCGTACAGGAAGCCCGTACCGAGGCGGCCGCCGCCGCCGGGGACGCCACCACGGCCGAACTCCTCGACCGCACCCGGGAACTGACCGATCGGCACGCCGCGGCCCACGCCGCCGCGGCGGGACTGCACGGAGCCCGCGAACGACTGGCCCACGCCGAACGCGAACACGCCTCCCGCAGCGCCGACCGGCTCGAAGCCGAACGCCGCATCGCCGCCCGCTCCTCGCGCCGCGAAGTCCTGGACGAGGAACAACGAGCACTGGAGGAGGAACTGGCCCGGGTCCGAGCCGGCTCGGCCAGCGTCGGCGACCGGGCCAGGCTGCTGGAGACCCGGGTCCGCCTAGTAGCGGACGCCGCGGGCGCGCTGCACCGCGCCGAGGCCGCTGCCGAACGCCTCAAGGAAGCCGACGGACGCCTCGCCGACGCCGCCTTCCGAGAGGGCTTCGACACCACGGAGGCCGCCGCCGACGCGGTCCTCGCCGAATACGAGCGCAGCGCCCTACAGCGTCGCGCGGACGCCTGGCAGGCCGAAGAAGCACTGCTGGCCGACCGGTTCGCCGAGGCCGACGCGGCCCGCGCGGCCGAGGAACCGCCCGCGGACCCGCGCGCCGCCGAGGAGCGAGCCGAGCGGGCCGCGGCCCGGCTGCGCGCCGCCGGTTCCGCAGCCGACGCGGCGCGGCTGCGCTGCACCGAACTGGACCGGCTGTCCCGGCAGATGGAGAGCGAGCTGCGCGCGCTCGGCCCGCTCCGCGAGAGCTACGACCGGGTGGCCGCACTGGCCGCTCTCACCGCCGGCACCTCCGCCGACAACGAGCGCAAGATGCGCCTGGAGGCCTACGTGCTGGCCGCACGGCTGGAACAGGTCGCCGCGGCCGCGACGGTACGGCTGCTGCGCATGTCCGGCGGCCGGTACACGCTGGTCCACTCGGACGCCAGGGCGACCGGGCGGGGCCGGTCGGGCCTGGGCCTGCACGTCGTGGACGCCTGGACCGGCAGCGAGCGGGACACCGCCACCCTCTCGGGCGGCGAGACCTTCTTCGCCTCGCTCGCCCTAGCGCTCGGCCTCGCCGACGTGGTGACCGACGAGGCGGGCGGGATGCGCCTGGACACCCTCTTCATCGACGAGGGCTTCGGGAGCCTCGACGACCAGGCCCTGGACGAGGTGCTCGACGTACTCGACTCGCTGCGGGAGCGGGACCGCAGTGTCGGGATCGTCAGTCACGTCGCGGACCTGCGCACGCGGGTCCAGACCCAGTTGGAGATTGTCAAGCAGCGGGGTGGTTCCGTGGTGCGCCACCACACGGGCGGCGCCTCGTAACCGAGGATGCCGGAGCGGGCGTCACGATGGCGTCACTGTGTGTAGTCGCCCTCGCGTTCCGTCACGGACTCAGGGGACGGCGGGGCAGCGGCGAGGAGTAGATGACGCTCGTCGTCACCGAGCCGAGTCCGGCGATCTTGCCCGTGACCTCTTCCAGGTGCGCCATCGAGCGGGACACGACCTTGAGGACGAAGCAGTCGTCCCCGGTGACGTGGTGGGCCTCCAGGATCTCCGGGGTGCTCTCCAGCAAGGCGTGGAACGGCTTGTAGTTCCCGTGCGGGTAGCGCAGCCGGACCAGCGCCATGATGGACTTCCCGAGCTTCTCCGGGTCGACCACCGCGGTGTAGCCGGTGATCACGCCCGCCTCCTCCAGCCGGCGCACCCGCTCGGTGACGGCGCTCGGGGACATGGAGACCGCGCGCGCCAGCTCGGCGAAGCTGGCGCGGCCGTCCTGCTGGAGGGCTTCCAGGATGCGCCAGTCGGTGGCGTCGGGGGAATAGTCGGTCATGTGCCAGGTCTAGCAGGGGAAATCACGGTAGGACAAGGCGATGGCAGTGGAATACCACTTCCGAAGATGATCAGTCGATCGTAGATTTTGAGCCATGACGACGACGCAGCAGCCCACCGCCACCGTGCCCACCACCAACTCCGTCCTGCGGGTGCCCCCGGCCGCCCCGGCCGTGGCCGCCGCCTACTTCGCCGCCAGCCTCGCCTTCCACGCCGACGTCTCCGACGTCGCCGGCGCCCTCGAGGCCCACCGCGAGCAGGGCGTCGAGCTCGGCTTCCAGATCATCGACTCGCGCTCCACCCCCTCCTGGGACCAGGCGCACATCCCGGGGGCGATCCACCTGCCCACGGCCCTCATCCCCGAACAGGCCGAGCGGCTCCTCGACAAGAACGTGCCCGTGGTCACCTACTGCTGGGGGCCGGGCTGCAACGGCGCCACCCGCTCCGCCCTCGCCCTCGCCCAGCTCGGCTTCCAGGTCAAGGAGATGCTCGGCGGCATCGAGTACTGGATCCGCGAGGGCTTCGAGGTCGAGACCTGGCAGGGCAGCGAGCGGCGCGCCGAGGCCGACCCGCTGACCGCCCCCACCGACTCCGACGACTGCGGCTGCTGACACCCGCCCCGCGGACCCCGTACGACGACGGGCCGTTCGCCCCCCGCCGGGGGCGAACGGCCCGTCGTCATGGGCCGACCGCAGTGCGGTCAGCGCGCGGTCTGTGCGTGGTCGACGCGAGGTCGCCGTGGGGTCAGAGCTTCGACAGCTCGTCCACCAGGTCGTCCAGGCCCAGCGAACCCTGCGAGAGGGCCGCCATGTGCCAGGCCTTGAGGTCGAAGGACTCGCCGTGCGCGGCGCGGGCGTTGTCCCGGCCCAGCAGCCAGGCGCGCTCGCCCAGCTTGTAGCCGATGGCCTGGCCCGGCATCGAGACGTAGCGGGTCAGCTCGCTCTCGATGAAGTCGGCCGGGCGGCCGCTGTGCAGCCCGAAGAACTCCTGCGCCAGGTCCACGGTCCACGTCTCGCCCGGGTGGAACGGCGAGTCCGCCGGAATCTCCAGGCCCAGGTGCATGCCGATGTCCACGATGACCCGTGCGGCGCGCATCATCTGGCAGTCGAGGTAGCCCAGGCGCTGCTCGGCGTCCGTGAGGTAGCCCAGTTCGTCCATCAGGCGCTCCGCGTACAGGGCCCAGCCCTCGGCGTTGGCGCTGACGATGCCCACGGTGGCCTGGTAGCGGGAGAGCTGGTCCGCCACGTGCGTCCACTGCGCGAGCTGGAGGTGGTGGCCCGGAACGCCCTCGTGGTACCAGGTCGAGACCAGGTCGTAGACCGGGAAGCGGGTCTGGCCCATGGTCGGCAGCCAGGTGCGGCCGGGGCGCGAGAAGTCCTCGGACGGCGAGGTGTAGTACGGCGCCGCGGCGCCGCCCGCCGGGGCGATCCGGGACTCCACCTTGCGGACCCGCTCGGCGAGTTCGAAGTGGGTGCCGTCGAGGTTCTCGATGGCCTCGTCCATGATGCCCTGCAGCCACGCCTGGACCTCGTCGACGCCCTCGATGTGGGTGCCGTGCTCGTCGAGGTGGCGCAGCGCGTCCCAGGGGCCGGCGCCGGGCAGGATCTTGGCCGCCTCGGTCTTCATCTCGGCGAGCAGCCGGTGGTACTCCGACCAGCCGTAGGCGTACGCCTCGTCCAGGTCGAGGTCCGTGCCGTTGAAGTAGCGCGACCAGCGGGCGTAGCGCTCGCGGCCCACCGGGTCCGGGGAGCCCTTGACGGCGGGGGCGTACACGTCGCGCATCCAGTCGCGCAGCGAGACGACGGCGGCGTTCGCACCCTCGACGGCCGCGTCGAGCTCGCTCCGCAGCGACTCGGGGCCGGCCGCGGCGAAGTCGGCGAAGAAGCCGGGGCCCTCGCCGTCCTCGCCGACCCAGGTGCCGAGCTGGCCGATGAAGGTGGCGGTGGGGCGCGGGCTGCCGTACAGGCCGCGGTCCAGGCCGAGCTGGAGACACTCCCGGTATCCGGCGAAGGCGGCGGGAACCGCGCGCAGCCGCTCGGCGATCGCGGCCCAGTCCTCGTCCGTGTCGGCGGGGGTCAGCGTGAAGACCTCGCGGACGCTGTGCACCGGGGAGTGGATGTTGCTGACCGCGCGCAGGTCCTCGTCCGCTTCGTGCACGGCGAGTTCGGCGGTCAGGCGCTCGCGCAGCAGACGGGCGCAGCGGCGCTCGGCGTCGCTGTCGCCGCCGGGGAGCCGTTCGGCGGCGTCGAGCTTGGCGAGGGTGGTGCGGGCGAGTTCGGCGGAGGCCTCGCGCCCGGCGGGGGAGAAGTCCGGGAGTTTGGCAGAACTCGCGGCGACACCGAGGTAGGTGCCGGTGATCGGGTCGAGTGCGATGAGGTCGTCGACGTACGCGTCCGCGACCTGGCGGGGCAGCTGGTTGCCGCTGTGGAGGGTGTCTGACATGCGGACATCTTCATACGGGAGACCCGTCCGCGTCACTACCGTTCGCTGTCAGCAGCCTGACGCGGGCCGCAGCGGTGCGCTGCGTCCACCTCCATGGAAGGGCATCCGCGGCCGGCGCGGGCGATTTCGCGCCACGGGGTCCGGTGCCGTTCCGGGTACGCCGCCGGCCCCGGGGGAGTGGACGCGCCACCCGGGGCCGGCGGGGGCCGGAAGTCCGGCGCGCGCGTCAGTTCTGGTGGCGCGGGCTCTCGTACGGCCGCTGCTCGGCCTGCTGCCGGTACGTCGGCCCGGCGCCGACCGTGGCGGTGTCCAGGCGGGCCGTGATCACCAGGGTGCCCTCCTCGATCTGGTAGTCGAGCGGGAGCCCGAGACCGCGCATGGCGGCCACCATGCCGGTGTTCGAGGCCTGCGTGACGGCGTACACGCTGTCGCAGCGGGCCTCGACCGCCATCGAGACGAGCCTGCCGAGCAGCTCGGAGCCGATGCCGCGGCGCTGCCAGTCGTCCTCGATGAGCAGTGCCACCTCGGTCTCGTCCCCGTCCCACAGCAGGTGGCCGAGGGCGACCAGCTTGCCGGAGGCCGTGGTGGCGGCCAGGGTGCGGCCGAAGCGCGGGCTCAGCAGGTGGCCGAGGTAGCGGTCGGCGTCGGCGACCGGACCGTGGTAGCGCAGGCCCAGCGTCCGCTCGGAGCAGCGGTCGTGCATCGCGCGCGCGGCCGGCAGGTCGGAGCCGTCGGCGCGGCGCACGGTGATCTCGTTGCCCTCGGGCAGGGTCAGCACGTCCTGGCTGCGCGGGACGCGCGGGCCGAGTCGGGCGTCCAGCTCGACCAGGGCGCGGGCGCGGGCGAACTCGGTCGGGGTGAAGGGCAGGTGGGGGCGGTCGACGGTGATCGCTCCGCCCGAGGGGTCGCGCAGCCGCATCGTGGTGGACTCCAACACGCCTTCGACCGGGGCGTGGGCGGCCGCGTTGGGGCGGCCGGTGAGGGTGGTGGCCGGGATCGAGTGGATCGTGCAGCGGCCGAGGAGCTGGCGCAGCGCGAGCGGCAGTTCGGCGGCGTCGAGGGCGGTCCGGGTGGCCAGCCCCAGGACCCGGGTCGGGGTGTCGACGAGGTCGTGGGCGTCCGCGCGCTCGATCCAGGTGCTGTGGCCGCCCGCCCGGGCGACGGCGCGGGTCAGCTCGGCGGAGGCCAGCTCCTGCGGGGCGCGCAGCAGGAATTCGTCGACGGTGCCGCCCTCGGGGAGCGGGTGCGTCTGGAGCGTCAGGATGTCGACGGCGTGGTGGGCCAGCGCGGTGCACAGCGCGGCGAGGCTGCCGGGTTCGTCCCGTACGGTCGTGCGCATCCGCCACAGCGCGGTGGAGCCGGCGGTCGTCGGGTCGGACGCCGCGTCCGCCGCCGTACCGCCGCCGGAACGCGCGGATCCCGACGAGGTGGCCCGGCCGCCGTCGGCCGAGGCGCCGGTCGGGGCGCCGGTATCGGAGGGGGCCGCCTGGCCCGGGGGAGGCGCGTGGCTGTGGCGGCGGGCCCACCAGGTGTGGAACCCGGCGGTGACCAGGAGCGCGACCGCCGAGGCCACCAGCATCACGGGCCCGCTCGGACCGTGCACCACGAGATTGGCCAAGGCGTCGGCGACGGCCACCGCGCAGAACAGCGCGGCCAGCTCCACGAGGTCGTGGCGCCAGTGATGGGCGCGCTGGGGGCGGTGGGAAGGGTGGGCGGTGGCGGGGCTGCGGTCAGTCATGCAGACCACTGTGACGCGGGGGTGTTGCGTGATCACGAACGGTTTGTGACCGACTGGTTAAGTGTCGATCCGATCGATTTCGCCCGGTTTTCCGGCTTGTCGCTCCCATGACTACTGGCCCACCTGGCCCGGCCGGAGCGTCTTGGTGAAGAGCACGTCGCCGCCCTGGCGGCGCAGTCGCACGGTCAGCTCCCCGCTCGCCCCGTCTATCTCCACCTCTCCGTAGTACGGCGGGTTCTCGGCCGGGGACATGTTGGCCACCGGCGCCGACTGCACGAAGGCCGTCTCGGGGCCGAAGGTCGCGTCCAGCCGTCCGTGCGGGAAGCCGCCCGCGCCGACGGGCCCCGACACGAACTCCCAGAAGGGGGCGAAGTCGCGGAAGGCCGCCCGCTCGGGGGCGTAGTGGTTGGCCGCGGTGTAGTGGACGTCCGCGGTGAGCCACAGGGTGCCGGTGATGCGCTGGTGCTTGATGTGGCGCAGCAGTTCGGCGATCTGGAGCTCCCGGCCCAGCGGAGTGCCCGGGTCGCCCTGGGCGACCGCCTCGAAGTCGGTCGCGCCGTCGGCCACGACGATGCCGAGCGGCATGTCGGCCGCGATCACCTTCCAGGTCGCGCGGGACCGGGACAGTTCCCGCTTCAGCCAGGCCAACTGCTCGGCGCCCAGGATGCCGACGGGGTCGGTGCCCTGGCGGTCCGGGGAGTTGGCGTTGCGGTAGGTGCGCATGTCGAGGACGAAGACGTCGAGCAGCGGGCCCCGGCGCACGACCCGGTGCACCCGGCCCTCGGCCCGGGTGGCGGGGTCGACCGCGAGGCCCGGGAAGTACTCGCCGAAGGCGCGGCGGGCCCGCTCGGCCAGCACGTCGACCTGCTTGACCGTGTAGCGCGGGTCCTCCAGCAGCTGACCGGGGTACCAGTTGTTGCGCACCTCGTGGTCGTCCCACTGGGCGATGACCGGGACCCGGGCGTTGAAGGCGGTGAGGTTGCGATCGAGCAGGTTGTAGCGGAAGTTCCCGCGGAACTCCGCCAGGGTCTCGGCGACCTTCGACTTCTCCTCGGTGGTCACGTTGCGCCAGATCCGACCGTCCGGCAGCGTCACGCTCGGCTGGAGCGGACCGTCCGCGTAGATGGTGTCCCCGCTGAAGAGGAAGAAGTCGGGGTCGCGCAGGCGCATCTCGTCGAAGACGCGGTAGCCGCCGAGGTCCGGATTGATGCCCCAGCCCTGGCCCGCGAGGTCACCGGACCACAGGAAGCGGACACCGGAGCGGCGCGAGAGGGGCGTCGTGCGCAGGCTGCCGTAGACGGGCTCGCCGCTGCGCCGCGGGTCGTCCGGATCGGCCACCACCACGCGGTAGTGGACTTCCGCGCCCGGCGGGAGGCCGCGCAGGGGGGTGGTGCCGGTGAAGTCCGTGGCCGGTCCGAGGAGGGGACCCGGGTGCCGGCGCACCCCGCGGCGGAACGATTCGGTGGGCGAGGTCTCGACGTACATGCGCGCGGGGCGGTCGGAACGGGTCCAGATGAGCGCGGACCCCTCCGTGACCTCACCGGACTGGGTGCCCCACGACGCGCTCGGGCGACCGGACCGGGCGAAGGCCGGCGCCGACAGGCCGAGCGGGAGGGCGAGCGCGGCGGAAGCCGCGAGCGAGCCGGTGAGCAGGGTCCGGCGGGTGTGCGGCATCGGTGCGTCTCCAGGGTTCCGGTCGGGCTCGCGCGGGCCGGACCAGTGTGCCGCCGGCACACCGGCCCGTCCGCGTCGCGCACGCGAACCGTGGATGAACAGCCGTCAGCCGACGGTCGGAGCCGGGAGCGTGGCGCGGGCCGTGTCGAGGATGACCCGGGCGACGAGCGCGGGGTCGTCGTTCATCGGGACGTGCCCGCAGCCCGGCAGCCGGACCAGCCGCGCGCCGGGGATCGTGCGCTTGGCGCGCACGCCCTGACGGCGCGGCAGCAGCCGGTCCCGTTCGCCCCAGGCGATGGTGACCGGTACCCCGGGCACGTCGTCGGTGAACCGTACGGACCCCCCGGCGGCCAGCGTGGAGTCGAAGCCGGTGGCTCCGCGCAGGGCGAGGGTCTCCGCGACCACGGCTTCGGGGGACCGCCGACCGGGGCGGGCGTAGATGGTGCCGGTGAGGGCGGCGCGGCCCACGGCACTGCGGGAGAGCCGCTCCACGGCGGGCAGCGGGAGGGCGTGGGCCCCGGCGCGCATCGCACGCAGCGCCCCGAAGGCGTAGCGGCGCTCGGTCCCGCTCCAGAATCCGGCGGGGGACAGGGCGGTCACGGAGCGGACGAGTCCGGCGCGCCCCATGGCCAGGGCGAGCAGGCCGCCGAGGGAGTTGCCCGCCACGTGGGGGCGCTCGACGCCGAGGGCCGAGCAGAGGGCGCCGAGGGCGGGGGCGACGGTGTCGAGGTCGTAGGGGACGCCCTCCGGGAGCGGGGCGGAGGCGCCGAAGCCGGGCAGGTCGACCGCGATGACGTCGTGGTCGGCGGCCAGGACGTCGGTGACCGGGCGCCACGCCTGGAAGTGGTGGCCGATGCCGTGGAGCAGCAGGATCGGCTCGCCCGCGCCCTTGCGCTCGTAGGCCACGGTCGTCGTGCGGGGGCCGATCGGGGAGTCGATGGTGAAGGAGGCGGTGCTGGTCATGCTGCTCCTCGGGTGCGGTGGTGGACCGGTGCGGCGGTGAGGGCTGTGAGACTCGCTGTCAGTAATGATTACCGCCCGGTAGCACCCGACTACAAGTCTCCGGGAACGCCGAGAACATCCTGTGAACGGCTTGATACGAATACCCGTTATGCCCGGCAGCGGGATGAGGATTGGTCTTGACCAAGTCCGGGAGCCGTCCTATCGTCGCAGGGATAGTGCAAGGACCTTTAATAAACAAAGGCGCGGAACTGCCGCTGGAACACGGCGATTGCAGCGATGGCAGGAGGAGTCAGGGTGGGGACCACGCAGCTCGAATCGGTGCCGGAACCGAAGTACTGGCACCTCAAGACCGTGCTCAGCGAGGCGCTCGACCAGGACTTCGCCGTGGGCGAGGTGCTGCCCAACGAGCGTGACCTGGCCGCCCGCTTCGGCGTCGCCCGCGCGACCCTGCGCCAGGCCCTGGAGCAACTGGAACTCGAAGGCAGGCTCCAGCGCCGACGCGGTGTCGGCACCACCGTGGCCCCGCCGCGGGTGGGCGTCGCCGTCGGCACCACCCAGCACGCCTGGCCCGGCGAGGCCGTCGACGGGTGGCAGCTGGTGGACGCGGCCGAGACCCTGCCCAGCGCCGCCGTCGCCAAGCTCCTCGGCACCGCCTCCGCCGTCCCCTTCGGCACCGACCAGACCGTGCACACCGTGCGCCGGACCCGGGTCACCCAGGGCCAGGCCGTCGCGGCCGAGCTGCTGTACGTCCCCAGCTCCTCGGTGCCGGGCCTCTCCGGCATAGACGCTCCCGCCGGACCCGCCCGCGCCCGCGCCGTGCTGCGCGAGCTGCAGCGCCTGGCGCTGGAGGGCCAGGACCGATCCGTGGAACTCGGCTCGGCCCGCGCCGACGACGCCAAGGAGCTCGACCGGCTGCCGGGGGCCCCGGTGCTGCTGGTCACCACCCGCTTCTTCACGGCCGAGGGCACCGCGGCCGTCTCCGTCGCGACCTACCGCGCGGACACCTGCCGACTGACCTTCGGGGACTCGGGCGACGTCCAGATCAGCCACCACGCGGAGACGCTCGTCGCCTCCTGACCGGCGGGCACCCGCCCGCGGGTCCACCCGCTCTCCGCGCCACCCGAGGCGGTCCCTTCCCAGGGACCGCCTCGCGGCGTACCCGGCGCGGTATCAGGCGCGGCCGCGGGACGCCGCCGGCTTCTCCACCGCGAAGAGCTCCTCCTCCGCCTGGTCCAGCGCCAGCCGCAAGGCTCCGGTCGCCACCGCCGCCTCCCCGAGCAGGGACAGGGCCACGCGCGGCGGCCGCAGGCAGTACCGCTCCAGCTCCCGCCGCAGGGGATCCAGGACCCCGTCGAGCCCGGCGGCCCAGCCGCCGACCACGACCAGCTCCGGATCCATCGCCAGGACCAGGGCGGCGACGTCGTGCACCAGGCGCTGGATGAACCGCTCCACCGCGGCCATCGCCCCCTCGTCACCCCGCTTGGCCATCGCGAACACGGCGGCGACGGCCTGCTCGTCCAGCGGGTGCAAAGGTTCCCCGTTGGTCGACAGCAACCTTTCCGGCGTCACGTCACGGCCCAGCAGGTGCAGCGCACCGATCTCGCCCGCCGCGCCGCCGAAGCCGCGGTGCAGCCGCCCGTTGATCAGCGAACCGGCACCCGGGCTGAGGCCCGCCATGACGAACACCAGGTCGTCCGTGTCCCGCCCCGCGCCCTTCCAGTGTTCGGCGACCGCCGCCGCGTTGGCGTCGTTCTCCACCTGGACCGGGCAGCGGAAGGACCGCTGCAACCGCTCGCCGAGCGGGAGCCCGGTCCAGCCCGGAAGGGCGGTGCACAGACGGACCGTGCCGTCCGCCTCCACGATGCCCGGGCTGCCGACGCCGACCGCGCGCAAGGAGTCCCTAGGCACTCCGGCGCGCCGGAGCAGGTCGGCGACCGTGGCCCGGACCCGGTCGAGCCGCTCGTCGGCCGAAGCCGACTCGTCGACCTCCTTGGTACCGGCCCCGATCACCCGTCCGTCCAGCCCGGAGAGCAGCGCCGCGACCCGGTGCGAGCCGATCTCGATCCCGAGCAGATGGCCTGCCTCCGCACGGAAGCGGAACCGTCTGGCCGGCCGTCCTTGTCTGCGAGCGCCCTCCTCCGCCTCGGCCTCCATGACGAGCCCGGTGCCGATGAGTCCCTCGACGACTCCCTCGACCGTAGGTCGCGAGAGCCCGGTCAGTCGGGTGAGATCGGTGAGCGTCGGTGATTCGGCCGCGCGAAGCGCCCGCAAGACCACGGCGGAATTGATCCGCCGAAGCAGCGAGGGGTCCCCGCCGGTCAGCTGCCCCAACGTGTGTCCTCCCAGCTAGCGCGCTTGTCAGCCGGATCGTACTGCGCACACTGGGTGACGGCGAGAAGCGGCCCCCCATCGGCCGGAATCGATCCCTCCTCTCTACGCTCTCAGGCCGGGGCGACGAACCCCGATTCGTACGCCATGATCACTGCCTGGGTCCGGTCCCGCGCCCCCAGCTTCGCCAGCACCGCACTCACATGGGACTTCACGGTCTCCGTGCCGACGAACAGCTCTCCGGCGATCTCCGCGTTCGTCAGCCCCCGTGCCATCAGCCGCAACACGGACTCCTCCCGCTCGGTCAGTGCCGCCCGCTCCAGCGTGCTCCGAGCGGCCCGGTTCCCGTACTCGGCGGCCAGTGCGCGCACCGCGGCCGGGAAGAGCAGGGTCTCGCCCTCCGCCACCAGCCGCACCGCGTGGACGATCTCCGAGGGCCGGGCCCGCTTCAAGAGGAACCCGTCGGCCCCGGCGCGCAGGGCCCGGTAGACGTACTCGTCGTTCTCGAAGGTCGTGACCACAAGGATCTTCGGCGGGTCGTCGACGCTCTTGAGCACGGCCCGGGTGGCCTCGATCCCGTCGAGCAACGGCATCCTGACGTCCATCGCGACCACATCCGGCCTCAGCCGGCGGACCAGCGGGATCACGGCGGCCCCGTCGGCGGCCTCGCCGACGACCTCGATGTCGGGCTGGGCGTCCAGGACGGCGCGCAGTCCCGCACGCACCAGGGGTTCATCGTCGACGAGGAGCACGGTGACGGGCATCCCGTCAGCGTATTCGCTCCAGCGGGAGCCGGGCGCGCACCCTCCAAGTGCCCTCGTGCGGACCGGTTTCGGCCGCACCGCCCAGCAGCGCGGCCCGCTCCCGCATCCCGCGCAGCCCGCTGCCGCTGCCCGACATCAGGGTCGGCCCCTTCGGGAGCGGGTTGGTCACCTCCAGGTCGAGCTGCCCGACGGCCACCGCGACCCGCACCCGGACCGGTACCGGCCCGCAGTGCCGCAGCACATTGGTCAGCGCTTCCTGCAGGATCCGATACCCCTCACGAGTGACCGGCCCGGGCAGCTGGTCCAGCGGCCCGGTGACTTCGCTCTCCACCCTCGACCCCGAGGCCCGGGCCGACTCCAGCAACCGGTCCGCCTCCGAGAGGGTCGGCCGCTGCGAGGGCGGCTGCGCGGACTCCCGCAGCACCAACAGCACCCGCTCCAGATCCTCCAGCGCGGCCCGCCCGGTCTCCTCGATCGCGCACAAGGCCCGCTCCGTGAACTCCGGGCTGCCCGCCGCGCGAGCCGCTCCGGCCTGCATCACCGCGACGGTCAGCGCATGACCGATCGAGTCGTGCAGCTCGCGGGCGATCCGGTTGCGCTCCAGCAATCGCTCGGTCCGCTCCTCCAGCGCGGAGAGCCGCTCGGCGGCCGAAGGCCCGAGCAGGCGGCCGGCGATGGATGTGATCATCTCGCCGAGCAGGACGACCGTCGAGGCGAGCAGGACCAGCGGTACCGGGGTGAGGACGGCCGACGCCCAGCGCGGTACCTCCAGCGGCAGCCACGGATCCGCCGAAGGGTGGCCGAAGGCCGCGCATCCCAGCTCGACCGAGGCCGACAGCAGGAACACGGTCGAGAACAGCGCCGCCGAGGAGACCAGGAGCCGTATCTCGAGCCACAGCACCGTCCGCCAGCGATCGCCCCAATGAGCCGAAGGGGACGCGCTGATCGCGCTGCCGAGGCCTCCTTCGTCATGCGGAGCGAGCAGGAACCGTGCCTGGAGGCCCTCGGCCAGCCGCACCCAGGGCACCAGGCCGAACGGCGCGACCAGGAGCAGGGGCAGCAGCGGCGCGGCAGGGTAGATGAACATCCACACGGCCACGACGAGGGTGGGCACGCACAGATGTAACCAGCGGGTGTAGGTCACCGCCTTCAACGGTGCACGGAGCATTCGGTACATGCCGTCATCGTGGCAGCCGCCGGATCGTGCCCGGCACCCCCGCACGGGGGAGACGAGCACCCCTGCACGGGGGAGACGAGCACCCCTGCACGAGGGAGACGGGGGAGGGACGGGGAGATGGACCGCCCCGCGCGGGGGTCAGACGCGGATGCGTGCGAACAGCTCGAGGTGGCCGCACTGCGGACACCGGAACGCGTCGATCTGCCACCGCTGCCGGCCCAGCCGCTTCGCCCCGCCGAAGACCCCGCGTTCCAACGCCCCGGCTATCCAGCGGGCGTATCCCCGCGCGCCTTCTCCGGTGTCCTCGACGAAGCCCTGCTCAAGCCCCACGGCACCGCACTGGGTGCACTTGATGGTGTTCACGCGGTGAGTGTAGGCAGCGGGTCATCTCCCCCGCGCGGGGGAGGGGTTCCCCCCTGACGGGGGAGGATCGGCCAGGGCCCGACGCCGAATCTTGAGACATGAAGACCATCGAGATCCGCGAACTCACCAAGGAGTACGGCACTACTCGGGCCGTGGACCACCTCAGCTTCGAGGTGCGGCCCGGACGAGTCACCGGCTTCCTCGGACCCAACGGCGCAGGCAAGTCGACCACGATGCGGCTCCTGCTGGGCCTGGACCGATCCACCTCCGGCACCGCCACCATCGGCGGCCGGCTCTTCACCGACTTCCAGGACCCGCTGCACCACGTCGGGGCGCATTTGGACCCTCAGGCGGCCCACGGCGGGCGGACGGCCCGTGACCATCTGCTCGCCCTCGCGGTCAGCAACCGCATCCCTGCCCGTCGGGTCGACGACGTCCTCGAAGAGGTCGGGGTCGCCGCCGTGGCCGGGCGGCGGATCAAGACCTTCTCCTTGGGGATGCGCCAGCGCCTGGGCATAGCCGCGGCGCTGTTGGGCGAGCCCGGGGTGGTGCTCCTGGACGAGCCGACGAACGGGCTCGACCCCGAAGGCATCATCTGGATCCGGGAACTGCTGCGACAGCTCGCGCTGGAGGGGCGGACGGTCCTGGTCTCCAGTCACCTGATGTCGGAGAGCGCGACGTTCGTGGACCACTTGGTCGTCCTGGGCCGGGGCAGGCTGCTCGCCGACACCTCGATGAAGGAGTTCATCGACGCGCGGAGCGCTCCGAGAGTACGGCTGCGTACCTCGGACCCCCGACGCATGCGAGAGGTCCTCGCCGCCGACGGGCTCTCCATGGAGGAGGCCGAGGAGGGACGGTGGCGGGTCGAGGGCGCGCAGGCCGAGAGGATCGGCGCTCTCGCGGCCCGCGAAGGCATACCCGTCCTGGAGCTGGTCGATGAGCGCGCCTCGTTGGAGCAGGCCTACCTCGATCTCACGGCGAACGCGACCCCTTTCGCCGCCCGCTCCGGCGCACGCTGACCTTGAGCAGCACCTCTGGCACTGCTGGCATTGCTGGCATCAACGGAACCAAGCGAACCAAGCGAACCAACGGCACCACCCGCATCCCCGTCGCCACCAGTACTGCCCTGACTTCCCCCACCACCGGACTCGCGCATGCACCCGAAACGACCTGACTGGAGAACTGGCCATGACCGCCCGCGCCTTGCCCACCGTCCCCGTCCTGCACTCGGAATGGATCAAGATACGGTCGCTGCGCGGCACCCTCTGGGCGCTCGTCGCGATACTCGCCGCGACCTCCGGCATCCAAGTACTCATGGCCGCGATGATCGGCCCGTCCGAGGCGGCGAGACCAGGGAGCGATCCGCTCCGGTTGGCCTTCTACGGTGTCGCCTTCGGGCAGATAGCGGCCATCACCTTCGGTGCGAAGGCCGTCGCTTCCGAGTTCCATGACGGGGCGCTGCGGACGAGCTTGGGCGCGGTGCCGCACCGGACCCGGTTATACCTCTCCAAGATCGTGGTCATCGGCGCACTCGCGCTGGTGGCGGGACAGCTCACCGGAATCGTCACCTTCGTGGCGGGTCAGGTCCTCATGGGAGAGCGGGCCTTGGGTGCGGGATCGCCGGGTGCGGTCCGGGCGATCCTCGGAAGCGGGCTCTACCTCGCCCTGATGGCGCTCTTCGCAGCCGGCTCGACCGCGGTACTGCGTAGCGGGACGGCCGTGTTGAGCCTGCTCATACCCTTCGTCCTGCTGGTCTCGTTCGTCATCGGTGACCACGCGGGCGGCCTGGGGCAATACCTTCCGGACCGTGCGGGGCAGCTCGTGCTGAGCACCCACCCGCAAGGAGACCTCGGCCCGTGGGCCGGGTTGGGCGTAGAGGCCTTGTGGGCGGTGGCCGCCTTGGTGGCCGGTGGGGTCGCCCTACGCCGACGGGACGCGTGACGCCGGGCCACTTGTCAGTGGTCGTGGGGATACTGACGACATGACGACGGCAGCGCACCTCGAGGCAATCGACCGGCTCCGGACGCGCGGGTTCCCCGCGGCGCGGAGCAGATCGGTGACCGAGCGGAGCGGCCCGGGTTACCACCTCGTGGAGCTGGGGGAGAGTCGCTGGTACGGCGATGAGGACGCGGCCGACCGGATAGCCGGGGTCGAGCAGATCTCGGCCGAGTACGGAGCGCTCACCCAGAGGTTGGCGGAGCGCTGGGGGGAGGAGCAGGTGTTCCATCTGGGAAGCCTGCTGGAGAGGGCGGTCTCGGGAGGGGGAGAGGGGGAGGTCCCGGAGCCCTGGGGGGAGATGAGCGGTACGACCGACCACGTGCACGTGTGGCGGGTCGAGGGGCGCTGGGTGGTCGTGTACGTCGCCGAGTGGGGAGCCGATCACTCACCACAGTTGATGGCCGCCGTCACGGTGATCGATCCTCCCTAGCGATCCGGTTCCCAAGGGGACGGCTGGTGCGAGGGGGCGGCGAGCCAGTCGGCGAGGGCGGCGTAGTCCGCGTCGGCCAGGCCGCGGCGGGGGTCGACCCGGTGGAGCAGGGCGGGGCCCGAGTGGTGCGCGGACACCCAGGTTCGGTCCGCGTCCGTGATCTCGTCGTCCACCCAGATGAACGGCCCACCCGCTGCCCGGGACAGCAGCCCGCGGGTCTTCCAGTGGAGGCCGAAGCGCGCGTCCCGCTCCTCCCGCTCCTCCCGCTCGGTCGGTCCGTCCGAGGCGGACGGCTCCGGCCAGCGCATTACTTCCAGGGGTGGTAGGCCGAGCAGGGGTGCGAGGTGGGTGTTGGCGTCGGTCATCCAGGTCGTGGCCCAGACCAGGGTGCACGGGAGCGCCGACAGCCGGGGGCCGTGGCGCGGGTCGAGCCGGTGCAGGAGCGGGTGGGTGGCGACGTCGCCCGAGGCTGCGGGCCACGCCGGGTGGGGCGGGTACGCGTGCGACGGTCCGCCGAACGGGATGAGCGGCCCGTCCACGTCGAGGAAGAGCAGCGCAGGGCCCGAGGTGTCGGGCGCGGTCAGTGGTCCACCTCGGCGGCCAGGCGGAGGCGGGCGTACTCCTCGGCCATGGTGTCGGCGGTCCAGTGGGCGTTGAGACCGCTCGGGTTGGGCAGGGCCCAGATCCGGGTGGCGCCGATGGTGCGCTCCTGGGGGCCGATCTGGGCCTTTCGCTCCCCGAAGGCCGTGCGGTAGGCGGTGACGCCGACCACGGCCAGCCACTGGGGGCGCAGGAGTTCCACCTTGGCCGTCAGCAGGCGGCCGCCCTCGCGGAACTCCTCCGCATCGAGCTCGTCGGCGCGGGCGGTGGCCCGGGCCACGACGTTGGTGATGCCCAACCGGTAGGTCAGCAACTCCTCCTGCTCCGCGGGGGCCAGGCGGCGCGGGGTGAAGCCCGACAGGTGCAGGACGGGCCAGAAGCGGTTTCCGGGACGGGCGAAGTGGTGGCCCGTCGCGGCGGACAGCAGACCCGGGTTGATCCCGCAGAACAGCACGCGCAAACCGCCCGCGACCACATCCGGGAGGATGCGGTCGCGGGCGGCGGCCAGCTCTTCGGGCGTCAGAGGATCGACCCCGGGGTGTAGCCCGCGGCCTCCGGGTGCTGCTTGGTGATCTCCTCGATGCGGGAGACCACCACGGCGACCTGGTCGCCCGCCGCGCCGGTGAAGGACAGCTTGTCGGCCATCAGGGCGTCGAGCTGCGCGCGGTCCAGCGGCATCCGCTCGTCCGCGGCCAGCTTGTCGAGCAGCTCGTTGCGCTCGGCGCCCTGCTCGCGCATCGCCAGGGCGGAGGCCACCGCGTGCTCCTTGATGACCTCGTGGGCGGCCTCGCGGCCGACGCCGGCGCGGACCGCGCCCATCAGGACCTTGGTGGTGGCCAGGAAGGGGAGGTAGCGGTCCAGCTCGCGGGCGACGACCGCGGGGAAGGCGCCGAATTCGTCCAGGACGGTCAGGAAGGTCTCCAGCAGACCGTCGAAGGCGAAGAAGGCGTCCGGCAGCGCGATCCGGCGGACCACGGAGCAGGAGACGTCGCCCTCGTTCCAGGTGTCGCCCGCGAGCTCGCCGGTCATCGAAGCGTAGCCGCGCAGGATGACCATCAGGCCGTTCACGCGCTCGCAGGAGCGGGTGTTCATCTTGTGCGGCATCGCGGAGGAGCCGACCTGGCCGGGCTTGAAGCCCTCGGTGACCAGCTCGTGCCCGGCCATCAGACGGATGGTCTTGGCGATCGAGGACGGGGCGGCGGCGAGCTGCACCAGCGCGGTGACCACGTCGTAGTCGAGCGAGCGGGGGTAGACCTGGCCCACCGAGGTGAAGGCGTGCGCGAAGCCGAGGTGGCCCGCGATGCGCTGCTCCAGGTCGGCGAGCTTCGCGGTGTCGCCGCCGAGGAGGTCGAGCATGTCCTGGGAGGTGCCGACCGGGCCCTTGATCCCGCGCAGCGGGTAGCGCTCCAGCAGGTCCTCAAGGCGGCCGTAGGCGACGAGCAGCTCGTCGGCGGCGGTCGCGAAGCGCTTGCCCAGGGTCGTGGCCTGCGCCGCGACGTTGTGCGAGCGCCCGGCCATGACCAGCTCGGCGTGCTCGGCGGACAGCTTGCCCAGGCGGGCCAGCACCGCGACCGTGCGGTCCCGGGCCAGTTCCAGGGAGAGCCGGATCTGGAGCTGCTCGACGTTCTCGGTGAGGTCGCGGGAGGTCATGCCCTTGTGCACGTGCTCGTGACCGGCGAGGGCGTTGAACTCCTCGATCCGGGCCTTCACGTCGTGCCGGGTGACCTTCTCGCGCTCGGCGATGGAGGCCAGGTCGACCTGCTCCAGGACGCGCTCGTAGTCGGCGAGGGCCGCGTCGGGCACCTCGATACCGAGGTCCTTCTGGGCGCGCAGCACGGCGAGCCACAGCCGCCGCTCCAGCGTCACCTTGTACTCGGGGGACCACAGGACGGCGAGCTCCGCGGAGGCGTAGCGGCCGGCCAGGACATTGGGGATGCGGGGCTTGGCAGTCACGTGTAGGGATTCTACTTGCGCTTCGGCTGTGCGTTTACGCAGGTGGGTGCCCCGCCTCTGGTTGTGGCTTGCTACGAGAGCCGCTCGCCCGTTCCGGTGGCGTACGGCAGCAGTTCCGGCCGCTTCGCCGGGCGGCCGTCCCCGGAGGAGCGGCCCGTCAGGCGGCGGCCGATCCACGGGAGCAGGTGTTCGCGGGCGAAGCGTGCGTCGTCGATGCGCCGGACGGCCCAGCCCGGCGGCCGGGTAGCGGACAGCGGGGCGCGCCAGTCCTCCTCCGCGGGCAGCCCCAGGGCCTGCCACACGGCCTCGGCGACCCGCCGGTGTCCCTCGTCGGTGAGGTGCAGCCGGTCGGCGTGCCACAGACGCTGATCGGCCAGCACGGGGGCGCCGTACAGGTCGACGACCAGTGCACCGTGCCGCGCCGCCAGTTCGTCGATGAGGGCGAAGAGCTCTTCCATGCGCGGACGGAAACGTTCCATCACGGGCCCCTGGCGGCCGGGCGAGCGCATCAGCACCAGCTGCCCGCACGCGGGTGCCAGCGTCTCCACGGCGGCCTCCAGGTGGCCGCGTACCCGTCCCATGTCGACCTTGGGGCGCAGGGTGTCGTTCAGGCCGCCGACCAGGGTGACCAGGTCGGCGCCCATGGAGGCGGCGAGGGGTGCCTGCTCGGTGGCGATCTGGCCGATCAGCTTCCCGCGCACCGCCAGGTTCGCGTAGCGGAAGCCGGGCTCGCGGGCCGCGAGACGGGCGGCGAGCAGATCCGCCCAGCCCCGGTAGGACCCGTCCGGCAGCGCGTCGGACATGCCCTCGGTGAAGGAGTCGCCGACCGCGACCAGACTCGTGTAAGACGCATTCATCTCCATGGCGGGAGCGATGCTACCGCGCGGTTCCCCGGTCCCGCGAGCGCGGGCGAGCGCGCGAGGGGGCCGGGGAACCGCGCGTCGCTATGCGGCGGTCTGGTTGCCGAACAGTTCGCGCAGCACGTCCTCCATCGTGACCAGACCGGTCATGGACCCGTCCGTCGCGAGGACCGCCGCCAGGTGGGTACGGCTGCGCCGCATGGCGGTCAGCACGTCGTCCAGCGGGGTCTCGGCCCGGACCTGGGCGATCGGCCGCAGGGCGGAGACCGGGAAGGCCTCGTCGCGCGCGAGCACGTCGAGGGCGTCCTTGACGTGCAGGTAGCCGAGGATCTTCTGCTGGCCGTCGAGCACCGGGAACCGCGAGTACCGGGACGCGGCGGAAAGGCGCTCCAAGCCCTCGGGCGTGATGCCCTCGCCGGCGGAGACCACCCGGTCCACGGGCAGCGCCACGTCGATGACGGGCCTGCGGCCCAGTTCCAGGGCGTCGTGCAGGCGCTCGCTCGCCCGGCCGTCGATCAGACCGGCCGCGCTGGAGTCCTTGACGATGCGCGCCAGCTCGTCGTCCGAGAAGGTCGCCGCGACCTCGTCCTTCACCTCGACCCGCAGCATCCGCAGCAGCGCGTTGGCGAAGGCGTTGATCGCGAAGATCACCGGCTTCAGCCCCCGCGTCAGCGCCACCAGCGGCGGTCCGAGCAGCAGGGCGGTACGGACCGGCTCGGCCAGCGCCACGTTCTTCGGCAGCATTTCGCCGAAGAGCATGTGCAGGTACGTCGCCAGCGCCAGGGCCACCACGAAGGAGATCGCGTGGGTCACCCCGGCCGGTACGCCGACCAGGTCGAGGAGCGGGGTCAGCAGGTGGGCGATGGCGGGCTCGGCGACCACGCCGAGCACCAGGGTGCACAGGGTGATGCCCAGCTGGGCCGCCGCCATCAGGGCCGACACGTGCTCCAGGCCCCACAGCACGGCCCGGGCCCGCCGGTCGCCCTGCTCGGCGTACGGCTCGATCTGGCTGCGCCGGACCGAGATCAGCGCGAACTCCGCGCCGACGAAGAAGGCGTTGACGACCAGGGTCGCCAGGCCGATCAGCAACTGGATCGCGGTCATCGGCCCTCCTCCGGGTACCTGTCGTCGCTCTTCTTGCCCTGCCTGCGGCGCGCGCCGTCCCGCGGTGCCTCGGCGGGCGCCGCGACGGGGGCGTGCAGCAGCACGCGGGCGGCCCGCCGCCCGCTGTCGTCCACCACGTCCAGCTGCCAGCCGCCCAGCTCCAGGCTGTCGCCGACCACCGGTATGCGGCCCAGCTCCGTGGCCATCAGCCCGGCCAGGGTCTCGTACGGGCCGTCCGGCACCCGCAGCCCGATCCGCTCCAGCTGGTCGGTGCGGGCCGCGCCGTCCGCGGAGAAGAGCCCGCGGCCGGAGGCGTCCGTACCGGCCGGGGCCAGGTCCGCGGTCTCGTGCGGGTCGTGCTCGTCGCGGACCTCGCCCACGACCTCCTCGACGATGTCCTCCAGCGTGGCCACGCCGGCCGTGCCGCCGTACTCGTCGATGACCACGGCCATCGTCTGCCGGCCGGACAGCCGGTCCAGCAGCCGGTCCACGGTCAGCGACTCGGGGACGAGCAACGGCTCGCGCAGCAGCTGGGAGACCGGGTGGCGGCGGCGGTCCGCGGCGGGCAGGGCCAGGACGTCCTTGATGTGGACGGTGCCGACGACGCTGTCGAGGCTGCCGCGGTAGACGGGGAAGCGGGACAGGCCGGTGGCCATGGTCGCGTTCGCCACGTCCTCCGCGGTCGCCTGCACGTCCAGGGCGGTGACCTGGACGCGCGGGGTCATCACGTTCTCCGCGGTCAGGTCGGCCAGGTTCAGGGTGCGCACGAAGAGTTCGGCGGTGTCCTTCTCCAGCGCGCCCGCCTTCGCGGAGTGCCGCGCCAGGGCCACCAGCTCCTGCGGGCTGCGCGCCGAGGCCAGCTCCTCGGCCGGCTCCAGGCCGAAGCGGCGGACCATGCGGTTGGCCGTGCTGTTCAAGTGGCCGATGAGCGGCTTGAAGGCCCGGCTGAACATCCGCTGCATGGTCGCCACCCGCTTGGCCACGGCCAGCGGGGAGGAGATCGCCCAGTTCTTGGGGACCAGCTCGCCGACGACCATCAGGACGACGGTCGACACGGCGGTGCCCAGGATCAGGGCGGTGGAGGATGCGGCTCCGGCGGGCAGCCCCATGGCCTCGAACGGGCCCGTGAGCAGGGCGGAGATCGAGGGCTTGGAGATCATGCCGATGACCAGGCCGGTCACGGTGATGCCGAGCTGGGCGCCGGAGAGCTGGAACGTCAGGCTGCGGACGGCGGCCAGGGCGCTGTCGGCCCCGCGCTCGCCCCGCTCGGCGGCCTGTTCGAGCTCGCTGCGCTCGATGGTCGTCAGCGAGAACTCGGCCGCGACGAAGACCCCGCACGCGAGGCAGAGCAGCAGCGCGACGACGAGCAGAAGCACTTCGGTCATCGGTTCACCTCCGTCCCATGATCAGACAGGAGGAGGGGTGTCGCGCGATGTCGGGTACTGGGAGGCTCGCCCATGGGCGGACGCTCACACCTTTCGATTCGAGGAGAACGTTCCCCATAGGGTAAAGGATCGGCAAAGCGGTCGCATCCGCGTTACGCGGGGCCGAACGGCTTGACCCAGCGGCGCCAGTGGTCCTCCCGCGCGTAGCCCGCCGCGGCCCAGGCCCGCCGGGCCCGCTCGTTCGCCTCCAGCACCATGGCGTCCCCGCGGCGTCCGCCCACCGCCAGGAACCGCCGCTCGGCCGCGTCCAGCAGCGCCGTCCCGATGCCCTGCCGGCGGTGGGAGGGGAGCACCGCCAGCCGGTAGAGCGAGCAGCGCCAGCCGTCGTAGCCGGCGATGACGGAGCCCACCAGGATCCCGTCGGACTCGGCCAGGATCAGGGCCTGCGGGTCCCGCCGGACGAGGCGGGTCACCCCGTCCACGTCGTCCGTGATGGAGGTGCCCTCCGCCGCCACCTTCCAGAAGGCGAGCACGTCCTCGGCGTCGGCCGGGGCGGCGGCCCGTATGCGCAGATCGATCATGGCGGTGAGCCAAACACGCGCCCTCGCCCGCGCGCAATGGTCGACCGTACGAAACCGGCGCCGGTCAGTCGTCGCCGCGCCGGGCCGATCCGATCACGCAGTACGAGGTAGGCAGCGCGGGCCCGCGCTCCGGTACGCGCACCCCGCGCTGCTGGACGATCCGGAACCCGGCGGCCTCGATCGCGGCCAAGGTGTCCCGCGCGGTGTGGCAGCCGCCGAACAACCGGGGCCACACCGTGCGGTCCAGCGCGCGCTGGACCCCCGCCATGGTCGGTCCCGGCGCCAGCCCGTGCTCGAAGAAGCGCAGCTCACCACCCGGCCGGATGACGCGGTGCAGCTCGGCGAGGGAGCGCGGCAGGTCCCGCACGGTGCACAGCACCAGGGAGGCCACGGCCGCGTCGAAGGCCTCGCTCTTGACCGGGAGGGCCTCGGCGGCGCCGGGTACGACGTCCACCGGGACCTCGGCCCGCCGCGCGGCGGAGGTGGCGAGGCGGCGCAGGGTCCGCTCCGGTTCGACCGCGACGACTTCGCAGACGGCGCGCGGGTAGTGGGCGAAGTTCAGCCCGTTGCCCGCGCCGATCTCGATGATCCGGCCGGAGAGGCCGTGCAGCAGTTCCCCGCGCAGCGCGGCGAGCCCGCCGTGGGCGTCGGCCTGGACGCTCATCCGGGCGTAGAAGCGGGCGAAGACGGGGTGGTGGACGGCGTCCCGGGGCAGGGCCGGTCGGGGGCGCGGTGACATGACGGACCTCCCGGAGCGGGCGGACGTACCCATGTCTTCAGTCTCCCCGCGCCACGGGGCGTCACCCCTCCCGGCGCGGGGGTTCACCGAGAAGCGTGCCCCGAGGGGCCGGGCGGGCCGGATCCCGGGCCGCCCGGGGCTTCAGGACCAGGCCCGCAGGAAGGCGGTCGCGGACCACGCGCCGCCCAGGTCGGGGGCCAGCCAGCCGGCCGCGGCCGCGCGGAAGGCCTCGGGCGCCAGGGCCCCCGATCCGTGCGGCACCGCCCCGAGCAGCGGCATCTCGGACACCACCGGGAGGTCGGCCAGATTGCAGCGCGACGCCAGGTCGGGGGCGAGGGGCCAGCTGCCGACCACGATGCCCAGGCCCGTCAGCCCGCGGGCCCGCAGCGCCTCGCCCGTCAGCGCCGCCGAATTCAGGGTGCCGAGCCCGGCGGGCGCCACGATCAGCACCGGAGCCCGGAGCAGTCGGGCCGCGTCGGCGAGGGTGTGCCCGGCCTCGTCGAAGCGCACGAGCAGCCCGCCCGCGCCCTCGACGAGGACCAGGTCGTGCTCCGCGGCCAGTGCGGCCGCGGCCTCCGCGACCGCGGCGGGCCCGACGGTGGCCAGCCCGGAGCGCCGGGCCGCGGTGTCCGGAGCCAAGGGCTCCGGGTAGCGGGCCAGCTCCAGCGTGCTCACGCCGGCCCCCGCGAGCCGCCGCACCTCGGCCGCGTCACCGTCCTCGCCGGGGGCGACCCCGGTCTGCGCGGGCTTGAGCACCGCCACCGAACGCCCGGCGGCCAGGGCCGCGGCGGCGATCGCCGAGGTGACGACGGTCTTGCCGATCTCGGTGCCGGTACCGGACACCACCACCACGCCCGTCGGAAGGGAACTCACCGGGACCGCACCTTCCGCACCACCAGCACTACTCACGCCACCAACACCACCAACACCACCGGTACCCATCGAACCGTTCAGCCTTCCCGCGCCGCCGCGCACACCGCACGGCCGATCCGCGCGACATCGCCGTCACCCGTCACGAACGGCGGCATGGTGTAGATCAAGTCCCGGAACGGCCGCAGCCACACACCCTCCCGGACCGCCGCCCGGGTCGCCGCGGCCATGTCGACGGGGTGGTCCAGCTGCACCACCCCGATCGCCCCGAGCACCCGTACGTCCTTCACCCCGGGCAGGTCGGCCGCCGGAGCCAGGCCCTCCAGCAGCCCGGCCTCGATCCGCTTGACCTCCCGCGCCCAGTCCTGGGACAGCAGCAGGTCGAGCGAGGCGAGCGCCACCGCGCAGGCCAGCGGATTGCCCATGAAGGTCGGCCCGTGCGCCAGCACCGGCACCTCGCCCCGGGAGATCCCGTCCGCCACCCGCGCCGTGCAGAGCGTCGCCGAGAGCGTCACGTACCCGCCGGTCAGCGCCTTGCCGAGGCACATCACGTCCGGGGTGATCCCCGCGTGGTCGGCGGCGAAGAGGGCGCCGCTGCGCCCGAATCCGGTCGCGATCTCGTCCAGGATCAGGAGCACGTCGTACTCGTCGCACAGCTCGCGCAGCACCCGCAGGTAGCCCGGGGAGTGGAAGCGCATGCCGCCGGCGCCCTGCACCACCGGCTCCACGATCACCGCGGCCAGTTCGTCCGCGTGCGCGGAGACCAGCGAGCGCAGGTGGTCGACGTAGGTCGGGTCGACGGGGGCGTCGAAGCCGCCGGGCGGCTCCTGCGCGAAGAGCTGGCGCGGGAGCATGCCCTGCCACAGCTCGTGCATGCCGCCCTCGGGGTCGCACACGGCCATCGGCTGCCAGGTGTCCCCGTGGTAGCCGCCGCGCCAGGTGAGCAGGCGGTGCTTGCCCGGACGGCCCACCGAGGTCCAGTACTGGAGGCACATCTTGACCGCGACCTCGACCGAGACCGAGCCGGAGTCGGCGAGGAAGACGTGCTCCAGGCCGGCCGGGGAGATCTCGACCAGCTTCGCGGCGAGCCGGACGGCGGGCTCGTGGGTGAGCCCGCCGAACATCACGTGCGACATCCGGCCCAGCTGGTCGCGCACGGCGTCGTTGAGCACCGGGTGGTTGTAGCCGTGGATGGCCGACCACCAGGAGGACATGCCGTCGACCAGCTCGTCCCGGCCCTCGCTCGGCCGGCCGAGCCGCAGTCGCACGCCCGAGGCGGAGGAGACGACCAGCGGCTCCTGCCGCCCGGGCATGGGTCCGTACGGGTGCCAGACGTGCTGCCGGTCCAGCGCGAGGAGCGCGTCGGCCGGCAGCGGGTCGTGCGGGTGGTACCGGTCAGGCATTGGGCGCGAGTTCCGTTCCCGCGCCGCGGCGGCGCACGGCCACCAGGTCCGAGCGCACCTCGCCGGCCTCGGCCTGGCCCGAGGGGGCCGGGGCCGGTACGGACGCCGCGGCCGGGGCCGCCTCCGCCTCGTGGCCGGAGCAGCCGCCGCACGCCGAACCGCAGCCCGCCGCCGCACCCGCGTCGGCGGAGGACGCCGAGGACGCCGCCGAACCGCACACGGACGCACCCGCGGCCGCGCCGCCGCCGTGCGAGCCGCAGCCGCCGGCCAGCGCGTCGGAGCGGTGCGCGGGGAGGGTCGACGTACCGGCGCCCTCGACCTCGAAACCGGCGTCCGCGATCATGTCGAGGTCGGCCTGGCCGGCCTGGCCCTCACTGGTCAGGTAGTCGCCGAGGAAGATCGAGTTGACCAGGTGCAGCGCGAGCGGCTGCATCGAGCGCAGGTGCACCTCGCGCCCGCCGGCGAGGCGGACCTCGACGTCGGGGCAGACGAAGCGGACCATCGCGAGGATGCGCAGCGCGCGCTGCGGGGTGAGGTTCCACTCCTTGGCGAGCGGGGTGCCCTCGAACGGGATCAGGAAGTTGACCGGGACCGAATCCGGGTCCAGCTCGCGCAGCGAGTAGACGACGTCGACGAGGTCCTCGTCGCTCTCGCCCATGCCCGCGATCAGGCCGGAGCAGGCGGACAGGCCCGCCGCGTGCGCCTTCTGCACGGTGTCCACGCGGTCCGCGTAGGTGTGGGTCTTGGTGATCGCCCCGTACGTCGCCTCGGACGTGTTGAGGTTGTGGTTGTAGGCGTCGGCTCCCGCGTCGCGCAGCCGCTCCGCCTGGCCGTCCGACAGCAGACCCAGGCAGGCGCAGACCTCGACGCCCTCGTTCTGCTCCTTGATCGCGGCGATGGTCTTGCCGACCCGCTCCACGTCCCGGTCCGTCGGCCCGCGGCCGCTCGCCACCAGGCAGACCCGCTTCGCGCCGCCCGCGACCCCGGCCGCGGCGGCCTGAGAGGCCTCGTCCGGCTTCAGCCAGGTGTACTTCAGGATCTCGGCCTTCGAACCCAGGCGCTGGGAACAGTAGGAGCAGTCCTCGGGGCACAGGCCCGACTTCAGGTTGACCAGGTAGTTCAGCTTGACCCGACGCCCGAACCACTGGCGGCGCACCTTGCCGGCAGCGGCCACCACGTCGAGCAGTTCGTCGTCAGAGGTCGCCAGTACGGCGAGCGCCTCTTCGCGGGTCGGCAGCTCGCGCCGCAGCCCCTTGTCCACCAGGGTGTTCAGCAGGTCCATGACGCCGATCCTGGACCACACGACCACTCCCGGCCAAGGAGAGATCGCACAACATGGCCGGATCAGAGTGTGTGTATCGCCACACCTGGCGCTGGAGTCACGGCGGCTAGGGTCGGGCAGGTCTGTGGACTGCCGACAAAAACGAGGACCCGCCGATGCCCCAGGACACCCCCGACCCCGCCGATGTCTTCGCCTGGACCGACGAAGCGGAGCGGGCCCGGGAGCGCGCCGGACTGGTGCGCACGCTGCGCCCCCGCCCGGCCTCCTCGCCGCTCCTCGACCTGGCCAGCAACGACTACCTCGGCCTGACCCGGCACCCCGAGACCGTCGCGGGCGCGCGGGCGGCGGCCGAGCGCTGGGGCGCCGGGGCCACCGGGTCGCGACTGGTCACCGGGACCACCGAACTGCACGCCGAGCTGGAGCGGGAGCTGGCCGCCTTCTGCGGCTTCGAGGCCGCCCTCGTGCTGTCCTCCGGGTACGCCGCCAACCTCGCCGCCGTCACCGCGCTCAGCGACCGGGAGACCCTGATCGTCTCCGACGCCGGGAACCACGCTTCGATCGTCGACGGCTGCCGCCTCTCGCGGGCCCGCACCGAGGTCGTTCCGCACGCGGATCCGGACACCGCGCGCAAGGCGCTGGCCGGGCACACGGGCCGGGCGCTGCTGGTCAGCGACTCGGTCTTCTCCGTGGACGGGGACGCGGCGCCGCTCGCCGCCTACGCGGCCGTGTGCCGGGAGTCGGGCGCGGCCCTGGTCGTGGACGACGCGCACGGGCTCGGCGTGCTGGGCGAGGGCGGCCGCGGCGCGCTGCACGCCGCCGGGCTCGCGGGCGCTCCCGACGTGGTGGCGACGCTGACCCTCTCGAAGTCCCTGGGCAGCCAGGGCGGAGCGGTGCTCGGACCGGCCCGGGTGATCCGGCACCTGATCAACACCGCCCGGACCTTCATCTTCGACACCGGGCTGGCCCCGGCCGCCGCGGGCGCCGCCCTCGCGAGCCTGCGCCTGCTCCAGCGCGAACCGGAGCGCGCGGCGCGGGCCCGGGAGGTGGCCGACCGGCTGTACGGGCGACTCACCGCGTCCGGCCTGACCGCGGCCCGGCCGGACGCGGCCGTGGTGTCGGTACGGGCCCCGTCGGCCGCGGCGGCACTGCGCTGGGCCGCCGATTGCCGCGAGGCAGGTCTGTCCGTGGGGTGCTTCCGGCCGCCGTCCGTGCCGGACGGGATCTCCCGGCTGCGGCTGACCGCCCGGGGGGATCTCACGGGGGAGGAGATCACCCGGGCCGTGGACACGATCCTCGCGACCGCGCCGGCCGGAGCCACGGACTAGGTACGGCCACCGCCCCGGCCTACCGGGCGAGGTCCGCCCGTACCAGGGTCAGGAAACCGTCCCAGGCCGGCCCGGTGAAGAGCACGGCCGGGCCGTCCGCCCGCTTGGAGTCGCGGACGGCCAGCAGGCCGCCGCTGAGGACGGCGGTCTCCACACAGTTGTTCATTCCGGTGCTGCGGCTGCTGCGCCGCCACCGCGCGCTGATCAGAAGTCCGCGGGTGGATAAGGGGGTTGCGGACACGGGGGTGCCTCCTTACGCGTCGTCAGCGAGTGCGCTGATCAGATCCGACGAGTCCTGGGGCGGGAGGGCGTGCGCCTGAATGGTGCGGAACGCGGCGCTGTACGCCTCGAGGTCTTCCTTCCGCTCCAGATAGAGGCTACTCGTCAAATGGTCGAGTACCACCACATCCAGATCGGCGATGTTCGGAAATGAGAAAATTACGAACGGTCCGGTCAGGCCGAGATGTCCCCCCACGCTGAACGGCAGTACCTGGAGCCGTACTTGGGGCAGCCGGGCCACGTCCACCAGGGACCGCAGCTGCTCCGCCATCACCCCCGGACCGCCGATCTGGCGCCGCAGCACCGCCTCGTCGAGCACCGCGCTCAGCTCCAGCGGCGGATCCGTGCGCAGCACCGACTGCCGGGCGAGCCGTACGTCGACCAGCGCGTCCACCTTCGGCTCCGGCAGCCCGCCGAGCGCTGCGCGGGTGACGGCGCGCGCGTACGCGGGGGTCTGCAACAGGCCGGGGACCACCGACAGCTCGACCGTGCGCGCGGACCGGGCGCCCGCCTCCAGACTGATGAAGTCCCGGTACTCCTGCGGCAGCAGGCCGCGGTAGTCGTGCCACCACTGGGGGCCCCGACCGGTCTCGGCCCCGGGGCCGGCGGCGGAGGCGGAGAGCGCCTCCAACAGGGCGCGCTGCTGGGCCCCCACGCCGCCGTAGGCATCGAGGAGGAGCCGCACGTCCTCGGGCTTGACCCCGCTGCGGCCGGTCTCGATGCGGCTGATCTTCGATTGGTGCCACCCCACGATCCGGGCCGCCTCACCACTGGTGAGTCCGGACCGGTCACGGAGCGCACGCAGTTCCTCGCCGAGCTTGCGCCGACGTACCGAGGGACCGTGTTGCACACCCGCCTCCTTCCACCGGCACAGCTCGCACCAGTCTGCCGTCCAAATACGGTCTTCCGTAGCAGAGTTCACCGCAACGAGGGACAGATATATGCAGATCTTGGGTGAACGGCAGCCGGGCCGGGACAATGAGTGGCACTCTGGCGCTCAGCACAGATCCGGGGCGTTGCGCTCCGGTGGGAAAGGGACCGCGCCATGGCAGATCACCAGGAAGCATCCGTCACCCTGCCGAGCGATCCCGCCTCGGTCTCCACCGCCCGGCGCTACGTGGCGGACGTGCTCAGCGGATGGGGACTGCCCGATGACGCGGACACCGCGGACACCGTCCGACTGATCGTCTCGGAACTGGCCACCAACGCGGTGCAGCACACCTTCGGTCAGTCGCCCACCTTCACCGTCGACGTCCGGCTGGAGCGCGAGGAGGTGCTCCGGGTGGGCGTGACCGACAGTCACCCGCGGTGGCCCAAGCGGCTCCCGGCCGCGGTCCAGCAGGACAACGGCCGGGGCATGGTCATCATCCGCTGGCTGACCGCGGAATCGGGCGGGCGGCTCTCGGTCAGCCCCACCGAGGACGGCGGCAAGACGGTCTGGATCGCCCTGCCCTGGACCGTCCCGGCCGCGCGCCGCGGCTGAGCGCCGTCAGCCCTGTCCGCGCTCGGGTGCGCTGCGCTCTATGCAGAGTTCGTTGCCCTCGGGATCGGCCAGGACCACCCAGCCGGTGCCGTCCGGGCGCCGCTGGTCGTCCAGGACGCGCGCGCCGAGGCCCACCAGGCGTTCGACCGTCTCGTCGCGGGTTCCGGTCGGCGGTGAAATGTCCAGGTGCACGCGGTTCTTGACGCTCTTGGCGTCCGGCACCCGGATGAACAGCAGTCCCGGCACCCCGGGCTGGTCGGTGGTCAGCAGGATCTCCGCGTCGCCCTCGACGTCGTCCTCCTGCATGGTGTAGCCGGTCACCGACGCCCAGAACTCGGCCACCTTGTGGGGGTCGGCGGCGTCGAAGGTGATGTGGCGGACCGGGTTGTAGTACACGCGTCTCCCTCGTCTGGGGCGGGTCGCCCGAGCCCAACCTACCGCCGTATACGGCGCGGAGCCCGGATGGGGCGCGGTCGTTGAACGCGGTCCACGGCGGAAACGTGGGTTAACACGACGGAAAAGCCCGCGCCCTAACGTGACGTCGGCCTGACACCGGACAGGGGGTCAGGTCTGGGCTCCAACGTCTGCATCCAGCCAAGACATGGCAAAGCCGCGGTGTGTGACCCGAAAAGTCTTTCCCCTCGTCGGGCAAGAACTGCTTGGGCCGCATATGGGCAGGTCAACAAAGTGTTGACGGTGGATAAGGTCTCGCACGGCGCGCAGTCGAAGACGTCGAGAAACCGGGTGACTAGGGTGCAACTCACACCGCACGAACAGGAAAGACTCCTGATCCACGTGGCAGCCGATGTGGCTGAGAAGCGAAGAGCGCGCGGGGTGCTCCTCAACCACCCCGAGGTGATCGCGCTGATCACCACCCACATCCTCGAAGGGGCCCGCGACGGCCGCACGGTGGCCGAACTGATGGCCTCGGGGCGGACCGTGCTGACCAGGGCGGAGGTCATGGAGGGCGTTCCCGAGATGATCCACGACGTCCAGGTCGAGGCGACCTTCCCCGACGGGACCAAGCTCGTCACCGTCCACGACCCCATCGTCTGAGAGGTCCCCCCATGATCCCCGGCGAAATCCGCTTCGGGGACGGTCCGGTGCGCCTCAACGAGGGCCGCTTCGTCACCCGTCTCACCGTGCTCAACGCCGCCGACCGGCCCGTCCAGGTCGGCTCCCACTACCACTTCGCCGAGGTCAACCCCGGCCTCGACTTCGACCGGCCGGCCGCCCACGGGCTCCGGCTCAACATCGCCGCCGGTACGGCCGTCCGCTTCGAGCCGGGCATCCCGGTCGCGGTGGAACTCGTACCGCTCGCCGGGCTGCGCGTGGTGCCGGGCCTGCGCGGGGAGACCGGGGGGCCGCTCGATGGCTGAGCTGACCCGGCAGCAGTACGCCGACCTCTTCGGGCCGACCACCGGTGACCGGATCCGGCTGGCCGACACCGACCTCTTCGTCGAGATCGAGGAGGACCTCAGCGGCGGCCCCGGACGCTCCGGCGACGAGGCGGTCTTCGGCGGCGGCAAGGTGATCCGCGAATCGATGGGCCAGGCCCGCACCACGCGCGCCGAGGGCGCGCCCGACACCGTGATCACCGGCGCGATCGTGCTGGACCACTGGGGCGTCGTGAAGGCCGACATCGGTATCCGCGACGGCCGGATATGCGGCATCGGCAAGGCGGGCAACCCCGACACCATGGACGGGGTGCACCCGGCCCTGGTCATCGGCCCCGAGACCGAGGTCATCGCGGGCAACGGGAAGATCGTCACCGCGGGCGGCATCGACGCCCACGTCCACTTCATCTCGCCGACGATCATCGACGAGGCCCTCGCGTCCGGGATCACCACCCTCGTCGGCGGCGGCACCGGCCCCGCCGAGGGCTCCAAGGCGACCACCGTGACCCCCGGACCCTGGCACCTCGCCCGGATGTTCGCGGCGCTGGAGGACTCCCCGGTCAACATCGGGCTGCTGGGCAAGGGCACCACGATGTCCCGCGACGCCATGTACTCCCAACTGCGCGGCGGCGCTCTCGGGTTCAAGATCCACGAGGACTGGGGCGCCACCCCCGCCGTCATCGACGCCTGCCTGGGCGTCTGCGAGGAGACGGGCGCGCAGGTCGCCCTCCACACCGACACCCTCAACGAGGCCGGGTTCGTCGCCGACACCCTCGCGGCCATCGGTGGGCGGACCATCCACTCGTACCACACCGAGGGGGCGGGCGGCGGGCACGCGCCCGACATCATCACCGTGGTCTCCGAGTCGAACATCCTGCCCAGCTCGACCAACCCGACCCGGCCGCACACCGTCAACACCGTCGAGGAACACCTCGACATGCTGATGGTCTGCCACCACCTCAACCCCGCGGTCCCCGAGGACCTCGCCTTCGCCGAGTCCCGGATCCGCCCCTCCACCATCGCCGCCGAGGACGTCCTGCACGACCTCGGAGCCATCTCGATCATCTCCTCCGACGCCCAGGCGATGGGCCGGATCGGCGAGGTCGTCATGCGGACCTGGCAGACCGCGCACGTGATGAAGAAGCGGCGCGGCTTCCTGCCGGGTGACGGGCCCGCCGACAACCACCGGGCCCGGCGCTACGTCGCCAAGTACACGATCAATCCGGCCGTCGCCCAGGGCCTCGCCCGCGAGATCGGCTCCGTGGAGCCCGGCAAGCTCGCCGACCTGGTCATCTGGCGGCCCGCCTTCTTCGGGGTCAAGCCCGAAGTGGTGCTCAAGGGTGGGCAGATCGCCTACGCGCAGATGGGCGACGCCAACGGCTCCATCCCCACCCCGCAGCCCGTGCTGCCCCGGCCGATGTTCGGCGCCACCGGTCGCTCCGCCGGCCACAACTCGCTCAACTTCACCTCCCAGCCCGCGCTCGACGACGGCCTGCCCGAACGCCTGGGCCTGGCGAAGCGGTTCGTGGCGATCGAGAGCACCCGCAAGGTCACCAAGGAGGACATGCGCAACAACGACGCGCGCCCCCGCGTCGAGGTGGACGCGGACACCTTCACCGTGACCATCGACGGCGACGTCGTGGAGCCCGCCCCGGCCGCGGAACTCCCCATGGCGCAGCGCTACTTCCTCTTCTGATGACTACTGATGACTTCTGATGGCTGCGGATGGCTTGTGATGGAGACCTTCGTGAGCGGGCCGGTCCGATGAGCCGGGCCGCCCTGCTCGTCCTCGCGGACGGACGCTTCCCCGCCGGGGGCCACGCGCACTCCGGCGGGGCCGAGGCCGCCGTCAAGGCGGGCCGGATCCACGACGACCGCACCCTGGAGGCCTTCTGTCGGGGCCGGTTGCACACCGCCGGCCTGGTCGCGGCGGCCCTGGCCGCCGCGGCCGCCCTCGGCATGGATCCGGCCGTACTGGACGCCGCCGCCGACGCCCGGACGCCGTCGCCCGCACTGCGGGCCGCCGCGCGCCGGCTCGGTCGACAGCTGCTGCGCGCCGCCCGGGCCACCTGGCCCTCCGCGGAACTCGAAGCGGTGGCCGCGGCCTTCCCGCGCGGGGCGCACCAGCCCGTGGTGCTCGGCGTCACCGCGCGGGCCGCCGGGCTCGGGCCGCTCGATGCCGCGCACGTGGCGGCGTACGAGGCCGTCGGGGGTCCGGCCACCGCGACCGTGCGGCTCCTCGGGCTGGACCCCTTCGAGGCGAGCGGGGTGCTGGCCCGGCTGGCCCCGGCGATGGACGAGGTCGCCGACCGGGCGGCGGACGCCGCGCGCCTCGCGCTCTCGGCCGGGGCGGGGGCGCTGCCCGCCGCCTCCTCGCCCCTGCTGGACATCGCGGCCGAGGCGCACGCGGCCTGGCCCGTACGCCTCTTCGCCTCCTGAAAACCACCCCCCCAAGGAGTCCTCCATGCACCTCGACCACGCTGGAACCTTCCCGCACCGGCACAGCCACAGCGCCGCTCCGCTGCGCGCCGACGGCTCGCGCCGGGCGCTGCGCATCGGACTCGGCGGTCCCGTCGGCTCCGGCAAGACCGCCACGGTCGCGGCGCTCTGCCGGGAGCTGCGCGCGGAGTTCTCGATGGCCGTCGTGACCAACGACATCTACACCCGCGAGGACGCCGAGTTCCTGCTCCGCGAGGCGGTGCTGCCGCCCGAGCGGATCGCCGCCGTCGAGACCGGCGCCTGCCCGCACACCGCGATCCGCGACGACATCTCCGCCAACCTGGAGGCGGTGGAGGAGCTGGAGGACGCGATCGGTCCGCTCGACCTGGTGCTCGTCGAGTCCGGCGGCGACAACCTCACCGCCACCTTCTCGCGCGGGCTGGTCGACGCGCAGATCTTCGTGATCGACGTGGCCGGCGGCGACGACATCCCGCGCAAGGGCGGCCCCGGCGTGACCACCGCCGACCTGCTCATCGTCAACAAGACCGACCTGGCCCCCTACGTCGGATCGGACCTGGACCGGATGGCGCGCGACGCCGCCGACCAGCGCGGTGAACTGCCGGTCGCCTTCCAGTCGCTGCGCGGACCGCGGGGCGTGGGCCCGGTCGCCGACTGGGTGCGCGGCAACGTCGCCGCCTGGGTGGCCCGGTGACCACGGCCGCGGCCCCCACCACGGCCACCGCCGCGCCCGTACCGGCCTCGGGGCTACGGGCCACCGCCCGCATCCGCGCCGAGACCGACGGCCGCGGTGGCACCGCCCTGCCGCTGCTCCACGGGGAGGGCCCCTTCGCGCTGCGCCGGACCCGGGGGAGCGGACCCGGGGAGGCGCGGGTCACCCTCGTCGGTGCGATGAGCGCACCGCTCGGCGGCGACCACCTCACCGTCGAGGCGAGCGCGGGCCCCGGTGCCCGGCTCGCCCTCGGGTCGGCCGCGGCCACCCTGGCCCTGCCCGGCCGCGGCGGGGCGCCCGCGCTGTACGAGACCTCGCTGACGCTGGAGGAGGGCGCGGCCGTGCGCTGGCTGCCCGAGCAGCTGGTCTCGGTCGCGGGCAGTGACCTGTGGGTGCGCACCCGGGTCGAACTGGCCGCCACCTCCCGGCTGGTGCTGCGCGAGGAACAGGTGCTCGGGCGCGCCGGCGAGGCTCCGGGCCTGCTGCGCAGCCGGCTCACCGTCCACCGCCGCGGGCTGCCCCTGCTGGACCAGGAGCTCGCCTGCGGCCCCGGAGCCCCGGGTGGCTGGGACGGCCCGGCCGGGCTCGCCGGCCACCGGGCCCTCGGCCAACTCCTGATCGTCGACCCGGCCTTCGAGGCGGACCCGCCCGCCGCCGCGATGCTCGGCGGGCTGGCCGCCGTCACCCCCCTGGCCGGGCCCGCGGTGCTGGTCACGGCCCTGGCGGCGGACGCGCTGGCGCTGCGCGAGGTGTTGGACGGGGCGATGCGCACCTACGCCCCGTGAGCGCGGACCGCGTGGGGCGAAGCCGGGACGAACCGGGACCCCGCTCAGCGGTACACCTCAATCCGGATATCGGGTTGGCAAAGAACCCGACCGCGCTCTGTTGTCGCGTATAGGTCAGGCGCGAAGATCCCCCTGCACGTCGTCCGAAGTCGGCCGCCCACGGCGGCACCTGACGCAGGGGGAACAACCACGTGATACGCAACGCAGCGCTGGGGAGCGCTGCCGCTCTGATCGCCGGTACGCTCACGGCCGGTCTCGTCATGGCCACACCCGCCGCCGCCTCCGACAGCCGGTCCTACGGGGTCCCGGAATCGGTCGGCGTCGAGATCGCCGCCGCCCGCGCGGCGCACGCCGGGATCGACTGGAAGGCCTGTCCGGCCGACTGGGGCTTCGAAGCCCCCATCCAGTGCGGCTATGTGAAGGTCCCGCTCGACTACGCCAAGCCGTTCGGCAAGACCATCGACCTCGCGGTCGACCGGATCGGCAGCACGGGCACCCCGCAGGAGCGCCAGGGCGCCCTGATCTACAACCCCGGTGGTCCCGGCGGCTCCGGCATGCGCTTCCCGCGCCGTGTCACGACCAAGAGCCCGCTGTGGGTCAACACCTCCAAGGCGTACGACTTCGTGGGCTTCGACCCCCGCGGCGTCGGCCACTCCGCGCCGATCTCCTGCATCGACCCGCAGGAGTTCGTCAAGGCCCCCAAGGCCGACCCGGTCCCCGACTCGGTCGCCGACAAGAACGCGCAGCGCAAGCTGGCCGCCGAGTACGCGGACGGCTGCAAGGCCCGCAGCGGCGAGATGCTGCCGCAGATGACCACGCCGAACACCGCGCGCGACCTCGACGTCATCCGCGCCGCCCTCGGCGAGAAGAAGCTGAACTACCTCGGCGTCTCCTACGGCACCTACCTGGGCGGGGTCTACGCGACCCTCTTCCCGACCCACGTGCGCCGCATGATCGTCGACTCCGTGGTCAACCCGGACCAGGACAACATCTGGTACGAGGCCAACCTCGGCCAGGACGTGGCCTTCCAGGGCCGCTGGAACGACTGGCAGGACTGGGTCGCCAAGAACGACGCGTCCTTCCACCTCGGTGACACCCGCGCCAAGGTCCAGGCCCAGTACGAGGCGCTGCGCGCCAAGGCCAAGGCCAACCCGATCGGCGGGGTCGTCGGTCCCGCGGAGCTGATCGGCTTCTTCCAGAGCGCCCCGTACTACGACTCCTCGTGGGTGCCGGTCGCGAAGACCTTCGCGGCCTACGTCGCCGGTGACACGCAGGCGCTCGTCGACGCGATCGCCCCGGACATGTCCGACATCAAGGGCAACGCGACGGCGGAGAACGGCAACGCCGTCTACACCGCCGTCGAGTGCGCGGACGCCAAGTGGCCCACCAGCTGGACCGAGTGGGACCGTGACAACAGCAAGCTGCACGAGAAGTACCCCTTCCTGACCTGGTCCAACGCGTGGATGAACCTCCCGTGCGCGACCTGGAAGGCCAAGCAGTCCACCCCGATCGAGGTCGGTGCCAAGCGCGGGCTGCCGCCGGTGCTGATCGTCCAGTCCGAGCGGGACGCGGCCACGCCGTACGAGGGCGCGGTCTCGCTGCACCGCCGCCTCGCCGGCTCGCGCCTGATCACCGAGCAGAACGCGGGCTCGCACGGTGTCACCAGCCTGGTGAACCCCTGCATCAACACCCGGGTGGACACCTACCTGCTCACCGGCAAGGTCGACGCGCAGGACGTGAAGTGCGCTCCGCACGCCACTCCCGTCGCCCCGGCCCCGGCCGCCGCGAAGTCGCTCGCCAAGAGCGCGGCGTCCGACCTGCCGGCCCGTGAGGAGCTCCCGGCCGTCCGTTAAGGACGAGCGGTACGTCCGGTCCGCCCCCGGGCGGACCGGACGGGGAACGGTCCGTGGAGAAGGCTCAGCGCCCCGTGCGCCGGGCCTTCTTCCGCGTCTCCTCCGCCTCGGCCTTGACCTCGGCGGCGTACCGGTCGACGTACTCCTGACCGGACAGGCCGAGGACGGCGTACATGATCTCGTCGGTGACGGCGCGCAGCACGACGCGCTCGTTCTCCATCCCCGCGTACCGGCTGAACTCCAGCGGCGCGCCGAAGCGGATCGTCACCCGCCGGATCTTGGGGAGCTTCTGTCCCGGCGGCTGGATCTCGAAGGTGCCGACCATCGCGCAGGGGACGACGGGCACCCCCGCGCCGAGCGCCATCGCGGCCACGCCCACCTTCCCCTTGTAGAGCCGCCCGTCGTGCGAACGGGTGCCCTCCGGGTAGATGCCCAGCAGCTCGCCCTTGGCCAGCACCCCCAGCCCCTCGCGCAGGGCCGCCCGGCCCGCGTCCTTGCCGGTGCGGTCGACCGGGATCTGGCCCGCGCTGCGGAAGAAGGCGGCGGTGAGCCGCCCCTTGAGGCCGGGCCCGGTGAAGTACTCGGCCTTCGCGAGGAAGGTGATCCGGCGCCCCAGGACGGCGGGCATCAGGAAGTGGTCCGAGAAGGACAGGTGGTTGCCCGCCACGATGGCGGCGCCCTCGGACGGAATGTGCTCCATGCCCTCGATCCGCGGCCGGAACAACAGGCGCAGCAGCGGTCCGAGGAGCACGTGCTTGAGCAGGTGGTAGAACATCCGGCCGCTCCCGTCGACGTCCTGCGGTGCCCGCCATCCTACGGACAGTCAGCTGCCGGACGGCAGAGGTGGGCGCGCGGCAGCCCGCGGACGGGGCGGATCAGGGGTTGCGGGAGACGGCCATCGCGGCCGTGAGCAGTCCCAGCAGGACCCAGCCGAACCACAGCCACCCATTACTGCCGAGCGCCACCGAGTACCCCGCCACCGCCACCAGCGCGGCACAGGTCATGACGGCCATCGCCTTCACAGATCCGGTCATGCCCCATGGTGGCGCGCCCGGGGGCCCCGGCGCTACTGTCCACGCGCTTGGAGGGAGGCCAGATACGCGTTGTAGGCCTCCAGTTCCTTGTCGCCGTCCCGGTCGGCCGCGCGGTCGGAGCGCTTCGCGGCCCGCTGCTCGGAGTGGTACCACTGGTAGACCAGCGCGATCAGGACCAGCACGGAGGGGATCTCGCTGAACGCCCAGGCGATGCCGCCGCCCCACTGCTGGTCGAGCAGCGGGTCGATGCCGAGGCTCGCGGGCGGGCTGGAGTACGTCTTGATCATCGGCTCGCTCGCCATCATCAGCGCGATGCCGAAGAAGGCGTGGAAGGGCATGCCGGCGAAGAGCTCCAGCATCCGCATCACGTATCCGGGGCGGTGCGGGCCCGGGTCCACGCCCATGATCGGCCAGAAGAAGATCAGGCCGACGGCGAGGAAGTGCACCATCATCGCGATGTGCCCGGCCTTGGACTCCATCAGGAAGTCGAAGAGCGGGGTGAAGTACAGGCCGTAGAGGCTGGCGATGAACATGGGGATGGTGAAGACCGGGTGGGTGATCACCTTCATGTAGCGGCTGTGCAGGAGCATCAGCAGCAGCTCGCGCGGACCCTTGTGGCCGCGGGCCGCGGGCGCCAGCGCGCGCAGGGCCAGCGTGACCGGCGCGCCGAGCAGCAGCAGGATCGGGGTCAGCATGCTGATGACCATGTGCTGGACCATGTGCACGCTGAACATGACCATGCCGTAGTCGTTCAGCTTGGTGCACATCACCAGCATCACGGTGAGCACGCCGATGGTGAAGGCCACCGTCCGGCCCACGGGCCAGGCGTCGCCGCGCGCGCGCAGGCGCGCCACGCCCCAGATGTAGAGGCCGAGCCCGATGAGGGAGCCGAACAGGAAGAACGCGTCGAACGAGAACTCCAGCCCGCGCCCGAGGGTGAACGGCGGCAGGCCACCCATATCCATGCCGTCGTGCGCGAGAAGGTTCATGCGTGTACTCCCTTGACCTGTGGTGCCCCACCACAGTAATGCCGCCCCCGGTCGCGGCCGCGTCCGGGGGCGGGGTCAGAAGGGGGGAAAGATCACAGAACGGTCTCCGCCTCCGCGTACCGCTCGGCCGGGACCGTCTTGAGCGTCTGGGTCGCCTCGCCCAGCGGCACCATCACGATGTCGGTGCCGCGCAGGGCCGTCAGCATGCCGAACTCGCCCCGGTGGGCGGCCTCCACCGCGTGCCAGCCGAAGCGGGTGGCGAGCACCCGGTCGTACGCCGTCGGCGTGCCGCCGCGCTGGACGTGGCCCAGGATCACCGGACGGGCCTCCTTGCCGAGGCGGTCCTCCAGCTCGACCGCGAGCCGGTTGCCGATCCCGGCGAACCGCTCGTGGCCGTAGATGTCGGTGCCGCCCTGCTCGAAGGACATGGAGGAGCCCTCCGCGGGCTTGGCGCCCTCGGCGACCACGACGATCGCGAACCGCTTGCCCGCCGAGAACCGCTCGCCGACGATGGCCGTCAGCTCCTCGATGTCGAAGGGCCGCTCCGGCACGACGATCGCGTGGGCGCCCGCGGCCATGCCCGAGTGCAGCGCGATCCAGCCGGTGTGCCGGCCCATCACCTCGACCACCATCACGCGCTGGTGCGACTCGGCGGTGGTCTTGAGCCGGTCGAGGGCCTCGGTGGCCACGCCCACGGCCGTGTCGAAGCCGAAGGTGACATCGGTGGAGGAGATGTCGTTGTCGATGGTCTTCGGCACGCCGACGATCGGCAGCCCGGCCTCCGCGAGCAGGTGGGCCGCCTTGAGCGTGCCCTCGCCGCCGATCGGGATGATCGCGTCGAGTCCGAGGTCCGCGACGTGGCCGCGGGCCGTCTCGACCCCGCCGCGCAGGTGCGCGGGCTGGACCCGGGAGGAGCCGAGGATGGTGCCGCCGCGGGCCAGGATGCCGCTCACGGCGTCCAGGTCCAGCTTGCGGTAGTCGCCCTCCAGGAGACCCTTCCAGCCGTCGAGGAAACCGATGACCTCGTCGCCGTGGTCGACGACGGCGCGGTGCACGACGGAGCGGATGACGGCATTCAGGCCGGGGCAGTCGCCTCCGGAGGTGAGCACACCAATGCGCATGGCAGGCAGGACCTTTGCAACGTGGGCCGATGACCGGACCACGTCGTCCGGTTGGAACTACCGCCACCCTACAAGTGGATGCCCGCCGGACTGAACCATCCTCCACATGCTGGTCAGATCAGTCGTACGAACGCACGTCGGCCCGAATCCCCCAAGGGAAATCCGGGCCGGACGTGAGGTGGCGCGCCGGGTCCTACGGCCTAGGCGGGCTGCGTCGCCGAGGCGATGCGCTCCGCGCGCAGCGCCTCGTACCAGCGGTCGTCGACCGGCGGCAGCGCGTTCACGTCGAGGGCCAGCTTCAGCAGCAGGTCCGCGATCAGCGGGTTGCGGGCCATCACCGGGCCGTGCATGTAGGTGCCGAAGACGGTGTCGTTGTACGCGCCCTCCGTGCCGTCGCCCGTGCCGTTGCCGCGGCCCATGCTGACGCGGGCGAACGGGCGGGCGGTCGGGCCGAGGTGCGTGACGCCCTGGTGGTTCTCGAAGCCCGTCAGCTGCGGCAGGCCGAGCCGCGGGTCGATGTCGCCGAGGACGTCGCCCACGCAGCGCTCGCCCTCGCCGCGCACGGTGACCACGTCCAGCAGGCCGAGGCCCTGCTGGCGCTCGCCCATGTCGTTGACGAACTCCTGGCCGAGGATCTGGTAGCCGGCGCAGACCGAGAAGACGATCGCCCCGTTCGAGACGGCGCGCTCCAGGCCGCCGTCGCGCACCAGCCGCTCCGCGGCCAGTCGCTGGGGCCGGTCCTCGCCGCCGCCGATGAGGTAGATGTCACCGGAGGTCGGGATCGGCTGGTCGCTGCGCACGTCCACGCGCTGGACGTCCAGACCGCGCAGCCGTGCCCGGCGCTCCACGACCAGGGCGTTGCCCTGGTCTCCGTACGTGCTGAGCAGGTCGGGGTAGACCCACACCAGACGCAGGCTGTTGTCGCTCATGCTCTCGTGTCCTCTGGGTGTGAGTACTAGTTGCCGACGCGGCGGCGCACGTCCTGGAAGGCGGTGTAGTTGGCGATCAGCTCGATCTGGCCGGGAGGCGCCAGCTGGACGGCCTCGTCGAGGGTCTCGCAGACGCGGAAGTCCAGCCCGGCGACCTCCAGGCGGACCGCGAGGTCGAGCTTGCGGTCACCGATCACGAAGATCGGGTGACCGGCGAGGCGCGGGTAGTCCACGTCCCACAGCCAGGAGGTGTCGGTGCCGTCGGCGCCGCGTGCGTTGACCGAAAGGATCACCGGCGTGGGCGGCGGGTCGATCAGGGAAAACGTTTCGAGCCAGCCCGCGGGGTTCTTCGCGAGCAGCAGGCGCAGCTCGCGACCCTGGAAGGAGACCACGTCGTAGCGGCCGGCCACGGCCTGCACCTGGTACATGCGCTCCAGGGCCACCTGCGGGGGAACCCCGAAGACGGCGGCGACGGCGGCCGAGGTGGCGGCGTTCGCCTTGTTGGCGCGGCCCGGCAGCTGGAGGTGGATCGGCCAGGCGCTGCCGTGCGGGTCGAGCACGTGGTCGCCGCTGAGCACCCAGGTCGGGCTGGGGCGGCGGAAGCCGCACTCGCCGCAGAACCAGTCGTCGCCCGGACGCTGCATGACGCCGCCGCAGGAGGGGCACGACCAGGCGTCGTCCTTCCACTCCTGGCCGGCCGCGACCCACACCACGTTCTGCGACGAGGACGCGGACCACACGATCAGGGGGTCGTCGCAGTTCGCGACGATGACCGCCTTGGAGCCCTGGAGCCCCTCGCGCCACTTCTCCGCGAGCATGCGGGTCTCCGCGGCGCGGTCCAGCTGGTCGCGGCTGAGGTTCAGGAGCGCGATCACCTTCGGCGTCACGTCCCGGGCCACGCCCGCGAGGTACTTCTCGTCGACCTCGATCACGCCGTACTTGGCGTCGCTGCCGCCGGCCAGCGCCGACGTGATGCCCGCGGGCATGTTGGCGCCCAGCGCGTTGGACACCACGGGCCCGCTGGCGCGCAGGGCCTCCGCGATCAGCCGGGTCGTCGTCGTCTTGCCGTTCGTTGCCGACACGAGGACGACATCGAGATGCTGTGCCAGCGCGCCGAGAAGATCGGGATCGAGCCTGAGCGCGACCTTGCCCCCGATCACCGATCCGCTTCCGCGTCCCGCGGCCCGCGACACCGCCGCCGCGGCCTTGCCCGCCGTCACGGCCAGCTTGGCCCGCGGCGAAAGCGGCTCTGTGTTGCCTGCCATCGTCCCTCGTCCTCCTTGCGTCGGTCGGCCCCAGCCTATCCAGAACCGGTGGGACCCCTGACCGCGGCGCCCACTGAATCGCTCATATAGTCGCTCCGCGTACCCTTATCGCCATGCGACAGCGTCCGATCCCCGGCAATTCAGGCCTCGTCCGCACCATGAGCCTGCTGGGCGATCCGGTGCTCCACTCCGCCTGCGCGGAGGTCACCGACTTCGGCCCGGCCCTCGACCGGCTCATCGAGGACATGTTCGCCACGATGTACGCCGCGGAGGGCGTGGGCCTGGCCGCGAACCAGATCGGCGTGAACCTGCGGGTCTTCGTCTACGACTGCCCCGACGACGAGGACGTGCGCCACGTCGGGCACGTGGTGAACCCGCGCCTCGTCGAGGCCGACGGGCTGGAGCTGGTCGGCCCCGAGGGCTGCCTGTCGCTGCCCGGCCTGGAGGCCGGGACGGCCCGTTTCGACCACGCCGTGGTCGAGGGGGTCACCTCGGACGGCGCGCCGGTGCGGATCTCCGGCACCGGCTTCTTCGCCCGGTGCCTCCAGCACGAGTGCGACCACCTCGACGGCGGCGTCTACGCGGACCGGGTGACGGGCCTGCGGCTGCGCCGCCTGCGCCGCGCGATCCGCCGGGCGCCCTGGTCGGCTCCCTAGGCTGCCAGGGGGTACGCGCCCCCGCGCCGCCGCGGGTTCTTCAGAAGCCGGGGCCGTCCGGGCGGTTGCCCGCGGTCGCCAGTCGGCCCCAGAGCAGGTCGACCAGGTCGCTGACCAACTCGGCCCGCTCGCAGGGCCGCTCGCCGAGCCACCAGTCGCCGGCCGCGTGCATCATGCCGACGATGCCGTGGCCCCAGACCCGCGCCAGCCGGTCCCCGCCGGGGCCCAGGTCCACCCGCTCCGCGATCACCTCGGCCAGCTCCTCGCCGAGGCGGCGCAGCAGCGGCGCCGAGTGCAGGCCGACGTCGAAACCGCGCTCGGCGGTCTGCGGGTCCTCGGCCGGGTGCATCAGGAACCGGTAGACCTGCGGGCGCGCCTCGATGGCGGCGAGGTAGGTGTCGAGGGTGGCCTCGACCCGGCGCCGGCGCTCGGCCGGTGCGTCCAGCGCGGCGCGCAGGGAATCCAGGAGCGCGTCGGTGTGGCGGACGGCGAGGGCCTGGTAGAGGCCCGCCTTGTCGCCGAAGTGCCGGTAGAGGATGGGCTTGGTGATGCCCGCCTCGGCCGCGATGGCGTTCATGGAGGCCCGGGGGCCGTCCCTCAGGACGACGCGGTCGGCCGCTTCGAGCAGCTCCCGCCGCCGGTGCTCGGACGATCCTTGGTGGCCGCCTGCCGGGCCGGCCTGCCGCGTGGTCTCCATGACGTGTTTCTCTCCCCGCCCTTGCGATGTGCTCGACGCCCACGCAACGTAACACCCCGCACACCCGGTCGGCCGAATCGGCGGCGGTGGTGGGGCGGCGGCTCCTGGTTGACAGTGGCTACCCGTCAGTAACACACTGTGCCCACTGTTCGATGTTACCGCGAGTAACATCATGGGCTCGACAAGCACAGCTGGAGGGGACGACATGGCGGAGTTCACCATGGATCTGGGCGAGGACCAGAAGCAGGTGCGTGACTGGATCCACGGCTTCGCCGCCGACGTGATCCGGCCCGCCGCCGCGGAATGGGACGAGCGCGAAGAGACTCCCTGGCCCGTCATCCAGGAGGCCGCGAAGGTCGGCATCTACTCCCTCGACTTCTACGCGCAGCAGTTCTTCGACCCGACCGGCCTCGGCATCCCGATGGCCATGGAGGAGCTGTTCTGGGGCGACGCGGGCATCGCCCTGTCGATCGTCGGCACCGGGCTCGCCGCCATCGGCGTCGTGGCCAACGGAACCGAGGAGCAGATCGGCACCTGGATACCCCAGATGTACGGCACCCCGGACGACGTGAAGCTCGCCGCCTTCTGCTCCTCCGAGCCGGACGCCGGCTCCGACGTCGGCTCGATGCGCACCCGGGCCGTCTACGACCAGGCCAAGGACGAGTGGGTGCTGAACGGCACCAAGACCTGGGCGACCAACGGCGGCATCGCCAACGTCCACATCGTCGTCGCCGTGGTGGACCCGGAGCTGGGCACCAAGGGGCACGCCTCCTTCATCGTGCCGCCGAACACCCCGGGCCTGTCCCAGGGGCAGAAGTTCAAGAAGCACGGCATCCGCGCCTCGCACACCGCCGAGGTGGTGCTGGAGGACGTCCGGATCCCCGGCTCCTGCCTGCTCGGCGGCAAGGAGAAGCTGGACGAGCGGCTCGCCCGGGCCCACGAGCGGGCCCGCAACGGCGGCGGGGAGCGCGTGAAGAACGCGGCCATGGCCACCTTCGAGGCCTCCCGGCCCGCCGTCGGCGCGATGGCGGTCGGCACGGCGCGGGCGGCGTACGAGGTGGCCCTGGACTACGCGAAGACCCGCACCCAGTTCGGCCGCCCGATCATCGACAACCAGGGCGTGGCCTTCCAGCTCGCCGACATGCGCACCTCCATCGACGCGGCCCGGCTGCTGGTGTGGCGGGCGTCGTGGATGGCGGTCGCCGGCAAGCCCTTCACCTCGGCGGAGGGCTCGATGTCGAAGCTCTTCGCGAGCGAGGTCGCCAAGAAGGTCACCGCGCAGGCCGTGCAGATCCTCGGCGGCAACGGCTTCACCCGCGAGTACCCGGTGGAGCGGATGCACCGGGACAGCGCGATCTACACGATCTTCGAGGGCACGAGCGAGATCCAGCGCCTGGTGATCGCGCGGACCCTCTCGGACATGCCGATCCGCTAGGGCGTGTTTCGAAAGTAGCGCCGGGCGCCCGGAGGGCGTGGCTCGCGGCGTCTGGTGCCGTGCATCGCAAGGCGGAGGGGCGCCCGCCTACTGGACGTAATCGGGCGTTCCGACAACGCGGCGAGGTGCGGTACCAGGCGTCGCGAGCCCGGCGGGACTTTCGAAACACGCGCTAGGGCCTCCCGGCTTCCTCGCCCCTGCTGCGGGACCCGTCCCGCAGCAGGGAATCGATCACGCCCGCGAAGAGGCGCCGGCCCGCCGCGGCGACCGCCGGATCGAGCGCGCGGGGCAGGCCCCGCACGCGCAGTTCCTCGTGCCAGCGGACCTCCGCGCCGCCCTCCGGGAGCGGGTGGACCTCGATCTCCGCCCAGCCCCGCACCACGCCCCCGAGCTTCTCCAGCCGGACCGCGCCCGCGCCGACCTCCGTCGGGGGCCGCCAGAGCGTCACTTCCATCGGGTCGTCGAATGTGACCCCGGCCACACCCGTGCGGGCCGTGAAGCGGGTTCCGACGCGCGTCGGCGGCGCCGTCGTGATCACGGTCCGGGTCAGCGGCACCCGCGCACCATGGCGTTCCCAGGCGGTGAGCCTGCGCCACGCCTCCGTGGCGGACAGCGGGGTGCGGCGCAGGATCCGGATAAGGGGCATGAGCGCATCGTAATCGGGCATACACATCCTGAACTGGACCTCGAATATGGGTTCCGTCCGGGGGTGGTGATCGGTAATACTCCTCGCCACCGTGGATCGCGGAATCGACCGGTTGACCATCGGCCCTCCCGCCCCACCCTGCGATGAGGTGCGCCATGTGCTCCCACCAGCCCCCCTGCCCGACCGCTGACAGCGCCGATCACGACGCCGCACGCACGGTCGCCTTCCACCCCGAACAGGGCTGGAGCCTGCTGTGCAATGGCGCCGTGGTCTTCGACGACACCGGTGAACTGCTCCCCGACGGCCGTACGGTGGCTCCCCGCCGACCGGCCCTGGTCTGAGCGAGGAGGCAGCATGCGCCAGCAGCTGATCCGCAAGCCCGTCCCGAAGCCCGCCCCCCGCGACCTCGACCTGCGCACCCCGTCCGGCCGGCCCCTGCCGTACTGACGCCCGTGCGAGCCGCCCGCGCCCGCCGCCGGGTCGCCGATGCCCGCCCGGGGGGCATCGGCGCTCAGCCGGTGGGCGCCGCCGCGCCGCCGCGGAAGGCGTCCTCGTAGGCCTCGTCCCCGATCGCCGCCCGCGCGCGCCGCTCGCCCTCGTCCCGCAGGGCCAGCAGCGAGGGCGAGCCGCCCATCTGCGGCTGACCGACCGTGCGCCACCACGCCTGGCCGGTGCCCAGCAGCCGGGCCGCCAGCTCCCCGTCGCCCAGCCCCGCCACCGCGGCGGCCAGCACGTCCAGGCCCAGCGCGATCCCCAGCCGGTCGCCCAGCAGCCGTTTGCCCGAGAGCATCGCCCGCACGTGCCGGGCCGCCTCCCCGTGGTGGCCGAGCCCGAGCGCCGCCACCGCCAGGACGTAGTCGGCGTAGGCGCGCAGCCAGCGGTCGCCCAGCTCCGCACAGGCCTCGCCCAGCCCCCGGGCCTCCTCGGCCGCCTCCTCGAACCTGCCCAGGTCGCACAGCGCGTACGAGGCCGACAGCCGGCACAGCAGCCAGCCCGGCCCGCTGGTGCGCCCGCCGTGCCCGGCCCGGGCCCGCGGACCGGCCAGCTCCAGCGCCCGCTGCGGGTCCCCGGGCATCAGCAGGGACACCGACAGCAGGTACGCGGCCCGCAGCTCCGGTTCGGGGTCCGCCAGGTGGAGCGCCGCCTCGACGCACTGCGCGCCCAGCGCCCGGGCGGTGGGCATCTCCCCCTGGAGCATGGCGGTGAGCCCGAGCGCCCAGAGCGCCTGGAAGTGCGCCGTCCCGGCCCTCGGGGCCCCCTGGAGCGCCCGCTCCAGGAAGCCGCGGCCCTCGTGCGTGTGCCCGCAGGAGAACCAGAAGAACCACAGCGCCCCGGCCATCTCCAGGGCCGTCGCCCGGTCGGTGCCCAGCAGGTGCTCCAGGGCGGTGCGCAGCTGTGCGTGTTCGGCGGTCATCCTGCGGTACCAGTCGACCTGGCCCGGGCCGAGCCAGCCCGCGTCGGCGGCCCGGGCCAGGGCCGCGTACCAGTGGGCGTGCCGGTCGGCGAGCGTGCGCACCTCGTCGAGCTCGATCAGCCAGTCGTGCCCGTACTCGCGGATCGTGTCCAGCATCCGGTAGCGGGCCCCGCTGCCCCGCTCCTCGGTGCGCCGCACCACCGACTTCGCGACCAGTGCGGCCAGCACCCGCTCCACCCGGGCCGGCGGCAGCGGCCCGCCCGAGCACACCGCCCGGGCGGCCGTCAGGTCGAAGTCCCCGGCGAAGACCGACAGCCGGGCCCACAGCAGCCGCTCCACCGGCGCGCACAGCTCGTGGCTCCAGCCGATCGCCGTCCGCATGGTCCGGTGCCGCGGCTGGAGTGCGCTCAGGGGGTCGGACAGCACGTCGAACCGCGCGTCCAGGCGCCGGGCCATCTCCTCCAGGCTCCACAACCGCAGCCGGGCGCCGGCGAGTTCCAGGGCGAGCGGAATCCCGTCCAGGCGGCGGCAGACCTCGGCGGCGATGGCGGCGCGCCGGGGATCGGCGAAGGCGGCCGCGCTCTCCGGCGCGGCGGCCAGGGCGCGTTGGCGGAAGAGCGCGAGCGCCTCGCTGTCGGGTCCCTCGGCGGGCAGCGGGCGGATCTCGACCAGCATCTCGCCGGGGGAGCCCAGCGGTTCGCGGGAGGTGACCAGCACGGTGAGGCCCGGGGCGGACTGGAGGAGTTCGCCCACCAGGTGGCGGCAGGCGGCGACCAGGTGTTCGGCGGTGTCGAGGACCAGGAGCAGTTCCTTGTCCGCCAACCAGGCGCAGAGCTCCTCGTCGGGGGAGCGCGCGGAGTGGTCGGTGAGCCCCAGGGCGTGGGCGACGGTGGAGGTGAGCAGCTCCGGATCGCGCAGGGGCGACAGCTCCACCCACCAGACGCCGTCGCGGTGTCCCGGGGGCAGGGCGTGCAGGGCGCGCAGGGCCAGCCGGGACTTGCCGACACCTCCGACACCGGTCAGGGTGGTCAATCTGCGCTCGCGCAACAGTGCGTGTATGAGGTCGAGTTCGCGCTCCCGACCGACTAAGGCCGCCGTCTCCGGCGGCAGGTTCCCCGGCACGGAGGCAGAGTCTGGCCGAGGGTCGCCGCCCGGCGGACCGGACTGACCGCTGTTGATCGAGTACTCACCGAACACGGAAGTATTGTGCGCGATCCGCGTTCGCGGCAGTGCCGTTCGGTGAAGATCGCGGAAGATCACGCGCGGCCGTGGGGGCCCGCGCGGGCGCGGGGGCTCAGACGAGCGGGACCCGGCGCTCCGCCGAGAAGGACCCCCAGTTGCCGTCGGGCAGCCGTGCGCGCAGCTTCAGGGACCAGACCGTACCGGCCGGTTCGGCGACGCTGAGCCGGTACTCGGCCCGTCCCGCGGGCACCGCGCCCGTACCGAACTGGATGACGGTCGTGGGCCGCTCGTTGACGTACAGCTGGTATTCGGCGGTGGGCCGCCCGGTGTCGGGCGGGTTCCAGGACAGGGTGACGGAACCGGGCGAAGCGGTCGCGGTGAAGTCGGCGGGCGCCGTGCTCGGGCCCTTGCCCGTGGCGGTGGCGGTGGTGACGTCCACCGGCGGGCTGTCGGTCGAGGAGTTGTCGGCGCCGTCGCGGGCGCGCACGGTGAAGGTGTAGACGGTGTCCGGCTGCAGGCCCGTCAGGCGGGTGCCGGTCTCCATGGCGCCGGCGGTGTGGATGCGCACCCCGCCCTGGTAGATGTCGTAGGCCGTCACGCCCGTGTCGTCGGTGGCGGGAGCCCAGGTCAAGGCGGCGGCGCGGGCGCCGTCCGGGTGGCCGGCCGCGCGCGTCGGGGCCGTCGGCGGCCGGTGGTCCTCGGCCTTGGCGGCCCCGGTGGTGACGGTGGCCGCGGCGCTGGGGGCGGAGAGGTTCCCGGCGGCGTCCCCGGCCCGCACGGTGAAGGAGTACGCGGTCAGCGGAGCCAGGCCGGTGAGGTCCACCATCGTCTTCTCGGCCGGGACCTCCCGGACCACGGCACCCGCCTGAAGTATCTGATAGCGCGTCACGCCGTCCCGTGCGTCGGCGGATTGCCACATCACGTGCACGGAAGTGGCGCTCCCCGCCTGGGCGGTGAGCCCGGAGGGCGGCGCGGGCGGCCGCGTGTCGGGGGAGCCGCAGGCGGTGAGGGCGGCGAGGGCGGCGGCGGCCAGGGCGCGGACGGCCCGTGCGCGGGCGGCCGCTGCGGTGGGGGAGGTCGCTGCGGTGGGGGAGGCGGGGCGGCGCAAGGGGGCGTCCTCACGGGGTGTCGGTGCGGCGCCGTCCGGGTGGGGCCGGGGCGGGTGGGGGCCGCGATCGGCACCGCAAAGGTCTAGACATATATGGCACGCCCCCCGCCCCCGCGGCAAGACCCCGGGCGCCGGCGCCGGTCGGCGGGGCCGGTCGGCGACCCGTGGATGCGGGCCGTAAGCACGCCGACCACTGATCCACCGCTGTCACACACGGTCAACACCCGTATGGCGGACACCGGTTCCACCCGAAGGCACCGCCCGCTGCGCCACCATGGCGCCGCGCACAAGGAGGTGCCCGATGGTGATTTCGCTTTCCGTGGTCGTCCTGCTCATCGTCCTCGCGTCGATCTTCGTACGCAGCGGTGGCCTCAAGTTCTCGCACGCGCTGGTCTGCGTCCTGCTCGGCTTCTACCTGGCGAGCAGCAGCATGGCCGCGACCATCCACAACGGCCTGGCGGCCACGGCCCAGGTGGTCGGCGACCTCAGGCCCTGACCGGCGTCGGGCGCGGGTGAATCATCCCGCCCGTGCATGGACTCCTCCGGTCGCCCGATCTACCGTCTGGCCGCGGCGCGATGTCAGGCACACCGTCAACGGGGCGGAAGAGGAACGCACGAGAGAGGAGGAGGCCCGAATGGTGCCAAAAGCGCTGAACTGCGCGGTGGTTCCGGCCGTCGCCGTCGCCGTGGCGATGTACGGGATCTCCCCGGCGCGAGCCGACGCGATACCCCAGGCGCCCGGCCACCGGCTGGTCAGCCACTACGACGGCAGCCCCGCGACGGCCCGACCGGTGCCCGGCCAGGCCCCGCCCCAGCACCCCTTCCTCGCGCCCAACGGGCGCAGCGGGATGCACGCCGACGCGGCGGGCAGCGCCACCTACCCCTGGTCCGGTCCGCTCGGCGAGAACCCCCGGGGTCACCAGCGAGAAGATCGCCGCGCTCGGCGGCGAGTGCGCCACCGCCACCTTCGACGCGGGCGGCCGCATGGTCACGGTCTGCGGCACCTTCTCCGGCTTCAAGGTCAAACTGCTCGACCCCGGCTCCCTCGCCACGCTCGCGGAGTACCCGCTCCCGCAGCGCTCCTCGACGGTCGAGGCGATCACCTCGCTCGACTTCTCGAAGATATTCAAGGACACCTCGGGCGGCGCGTACTTCTACCTGGACGACCAGGACCGGGCGGTGCTGGCCGACGCCCGCCAGCACGTCCTGCGCCTCGCGCACGGCCAGAACCCCGACGGCAGCTGGAAGTTCACCGTCGCCGACGACTGGGACCTCACCGGTCAGGTCCCGCACGACTGCGTGAGCTGGACCAACCTGCGGCCCAGCGGCACCTGCGATCCGCTCACCTCGGTGATGCCCGACTGGCAGGGCCGCATCTGGTGGGTCACCCGGCAGGGTCGCGTCGGCACCCTCGACCCGGCGACCGGGGCGCTGCGCTCCGTCCGGCTGGAGGGCGAGGAGATCCAGAACTCCTTCTCCGTCGCCGAGGACGGCGTGTCGATCGTCTCCGACCACGCGCTCTACAGCTTCCGCGCCACGGCCGACGGCACCCCGCGGGTGCAGTGGCGCCAGACCTATGACCGCGGCACGGGCGCCAAACCCGGCTCCGTGAACCAGGGTTCGGGCACCACCCCGGACCTCTTCGGCGACGGCTACGTCGCCATCACCGACAACGCCGACGACCGGATGAACGTCCTCGTCTACCGGCGGGGCGTCGACGTCCCGGCCGACCGGCGGCTCGTCTGCGCGGTGCCGGTCTTCCGCTCCGGCGCCTCCACCACCGACAACTCCCTTATCAGCTGGGGCAACAGCCTCGTCGTCGAGAACAACTACGGCTACGAGAACCTCACCACGCTGCTGCTCGGCAAGAGCGTCGTCGGCGGCGCCAGCCGGATCGACGTCCGGCCCGACGGCAGCGGCTGCGACACCGTGTGGGAGAGCGGGATCCGCTCGCCCTCGACCGTGCCCAAGCTGTCCACGGCCAACGGGCTGCTCTACTTCTACGAGAAGGAGCCCAACGCCTGGGGGATCGACGCCTGGTACCTCAGCGCCGTCGACTTCCGCACCGGGCAACGCCGCTGGAGGCGACTGACCGGCACCGGACCGCTGTACGACAACAACTGGGCGCCCATCACCATCGGCCCCGACGGCACGGCGTACATCGGCGTCTTCAACGGCATCGTGGCCGTCCGCGACGGCGGCTGAGCGGCCGGCGGGGCCGCCCCCGTCCGCCCGGTCCTCCCGCTCAGTCCTCCCGCTCAGTCCTCCCGGCCGTCCGGGATCCGCCACAGCGGGTGCTCCCGCCGGGCCCAGTCCCGGTCCACCGAGCCGGTCCGCATGCCGCGCCGGGACTCCGGATCGGCCAGCGCCTTGCCCACGTGAGCGGCGAGCACCACGCCCAGGGCGAGCGCCAGCCAGTCGTGGACGAAGGTGGCCGCCGTCCGCCAGCGCAGCGGCGCGAAGCCCGTCACCCACATGAGCAGCCCGGTCCCCAGCATCACCAGGACCGCTCCGGCCAGCCAGCTCGCGTACACCTTCTGGCCGGCGTTGAACTTCCCGGCGGGCCGGGGGCCGCGCCGGTCCCGGCGCAGCGCCGCCCGCAGCCACGCCCCGTCGTGCGGACCGAAGCGGTTGAGCCGGCGCAGATCACCGCGGAAGGCCCGCGATGCCAGCCCCAGCAGGAAGGGCGCCGGGAGCAGCAGCCCGGACCACTCGTGCACGGTGACGACGAGGTGGCGGCGGCCGACCAGTTCGGCGAGCGGGGAGAGGTACAGGCAGGCGGCCGAGGCCACGCTCAGGCCCATCAGGATGCCGGTGGCCCGGTGCACCAGGCGCTGGGAGCGGCCGAACCGGCGCACCCGCGGGGCGGCGGTCGCCGCGGCGGTCTCAGACGGTAGGGGCATCGTCGCGTCCGTTCGACTTTCCGACCCAGGCGTCGACGTCGTAGCCGAGGCGTTCCCAGTAGCCCGGTTCCACGTCCCGGGTCACGGTGATGCCGGAGAGCCACTTCGCCGACTTGTAGAAGTACATGGGGGCGGCGTAGAGCCTGACCGGCCCGCCGTGGGTGTGGCCGAGGGGCTGGTCCTGCATGCGCAGGGCCACCAACACGTCGTCGCGCCGGGCCTGCGGCAGGGTCAGGCTCTCGGTGTAGGCGCCGTCGAAGCAGGTGAACCGGATGGCCCGGGCCTGCGGGCTGACGCCGGCCGCGTCCAGCAGCCGGTGGAGCGGCACCCCTTCGAAGGGGGTGTTCGGGACCCGCCAGCCCGTCACGCACTGCACGTCGCGCACGACCCTGGTCTGCGGGAGCCGACCGAGGTCGTCCAGGGTGTACGTGGCCGGGCGCTCGACCATGCCGTCCACGGTCAGGCGGTAGTCCTGCGGGCCGCGCCGGGGGACGGAGGACGCCACCGAGTAGTAGCGGAAGCCACCGCCGTTGGGCAGCAGGGAGGTGATCCCGGTGGGGTCCTTGTCGGCGGTGGCCCCCAGGACCGATTCGAAGCCGCGCTGGAGGACGGGGGCGGCGGCCAGGCCCACGGCCCCGAGGCCGACCATCCCCAGGACCAGGCGGCGGCCGACGGGGGAGCCGCGGCCGTCCGGATCGGGGCGCTCGGGGCCGGGGCGCTCCGGGTCCGGGTGCTCGGGGTCCCGTCCGTGCTGTTCTGTGCTCACCCGGCGATTCGACCACCGTCGCCCGCCCGGCACCAGGGTCGGCGGCCCGCCGTCAGGATTCCGTCACACCTTGCCGGGGCTCCGGGACGGGGCCGCGGGATCGGGTGCGTGAGGGGTGGTGTTGCGTCCCCCGATGCCAACACCACCGCTCACGCACTCCGCTCCCCGAGCCTAGGGAGGGACGGCCGCCGTGGTTGTGCACTGCGCGCGGCGATCGTTGACGATCCGTGCGGCGGGTGCGCGCCGGGGCGCGCGGAGCCGGGCCGGGCTCCCGGGCGGGGCGCGGGCCCGCTCGTACGATGCGCAGGTGATCACCGCCGCACCGCGCCGCAGACCCGGATACCTGGCCGCCGCGGCCGTCTTCGCGATCGGCATGATGGGCACCACGCTGCCGACGCCGCTCTATGGGCTCTACCGCGAGGAGATCGGCTTCTCCACCTTCGTGGTGACCGTCGTCTTCGCCGTCTACGCGGTCGGCGTGCTGGCCGTGCTGCTGCTGGCCGGGGACTACTCCGACCGGGCCGGCCGGCGGCCCGTCCTGCTGGCGGCGCTCGCGCTGTCGGCGGCGAGCGCCGTCTGCTTCCTGTCCGAGAACGGGCTGCCGCTGCTCTTCGCCGGCCGGCTGCTGTCCGGCTTCGCCGCCGGGCTGCTCAGCGGCACCGCGACCGCCACCGTCATCGAGCTCGCCCCGCCCGAGGGCCGGGCCCGGGCCGCCTTCGCCGCCACCGCCGCCAACATGGGCGGCCTCGGCTGCGGACCGCTGGTGGCCGGGCTGCTCGCGGAGTACGCCCCGCACCCGCTCGCCCTGCCCTTCCTGGTGCACCTCGCTCTGCTCGTGCCCGCGGCGGTGGTCGTGCTGCTGCTGCCCGAGACCGTGGAGCGGCCCGACCGGCGCGCCCGGCCGCATCCCCAGGGCCTGCGCGTACCGCCCGGGGCCCGGGCTGCCTTCGCGCTCTGCGCGCCGGCCGCCTTCGCCGGCTTCGCCCTCCTCGGGCTCTTCACGGCGGTGGCGCCCACCTTCGTCGCGCAGACCCTCGACGTCACCAACCACGCGGTGGCGGGGGCCATCGTCTTCTCGGTCTTCCTGGCCTCCACCGCGGGCCAGTGGGCCGCGGGCCGGCTGGCGGCGGAGCGCGCGCTACCGCGGGGGCGGCTGCTGCTGGTGGCCGGCCTGGTGCTGGTCGCCGCCTCGCTGGCGGTGGAATCGCTGCCGCTGCTCGTGGTGGGCGGCGCCCTCGCCGGGGTCGGACAGGGCATGGCCTTCCGCGCGGCGGTGGCGACCGTATCGGCCGCGGCCCCCGCGGAGCAGCGGGGCGCCACGATCTCCACGCTGTTCGTCGTCGCCTACTGCGGGATCTCCCTGCCCGTGGTGGGCGTCGGGGCGCTGACCCTGTGGCTGGGTCTGCGGGGCGCGGGCCTGGTCTTCACGGCCTGCGTCGCGCTCACGGCGGCGGCCGGCCGCCGCGGGGGCGACCGGCCGCGATCCGGCCCGCACTGAACGCGGGGCTTCCCGGTCGGAGGTCCGCCCCGGCCGTGGAGCGGCCTCAGCTGAAGTCGAGGCCGCCGGTCCGGGTGCGCTTGAGCTCGAAGAAGTCGGAGTACCCGGCGAGCAGCCGCACTCCGTCGAAGACCCGTACGGCGTCCTCGCCGCGCGGGATCGAGGTCAGGACCGGTCCGAAGAAGGCGGTGCCGTCGATGTGGATCGTCGGCGTGCCGACCTCCTCGCCGACCGGGTCCATGCCCTCGTGGTGGCTCTTGCGCAGGGCGTCGTCGTATTCGGTGCGCTCGGCGGCCTCGGCCAGCTCCACCGGCAGGCCGACCTCGGCCAGGGCTTCGCGGATCAGCTCGTCCGTGGCCGACCGGTCCTGGTTGTGCAGCCGGGTGCCGAGGGCGGTGTACAGGTCGCGCAGTACGTGTTCGCCGTGCTCCTGGGCGGCGGCGATGCAGACCCGCACGGGGCCCCAGCCGGTCTCCAGCAGCCTGCGGTAGCGCTCGGGCAGGTCTTCCTTGCCCTCGTTGAGCACGGACAGGCTCATGACACGGAAATTGAGGTCCAGGTCGCGCTGCTTCTCCACCTCCAGGATCCAGCGGGAGGTGATCCAGGCGAAGGGGCAGATGGGATCGAAGTAGAAATCAACTTTGTTGGTCACCCGTCCGATCCTAGGAGGCCCATGTCCCGTCCATAAGGGCCATTGTGGTGCCGTGGGAGTGGGCCATTTCCGCGCGGGAAGTCCGTCGGGGGAGAGCTCGACCCTGATGCCGCGTCACATGATCTAGCTCCGGCCGCCGCGCGAGAGGGGTGCGCCGAGGGTGCGCCGAGGGCCCGTCGGAGGGTGCTGGCACGTGAAAATGAGACGACAAAACGCCTCAGATCGCTACCAAATGACTGTGTCGCGATCCAATCTTCATCAAGGACTTTCTCAATCGATCAGCAACTCTCCTATAGTTGCCTCTCGTTGCCACAGGAACCCTCTCTTCCATTTCTGCCCGGTTTGAGGCTTTGATTGATGACGGCGTCGCCCTCCCCCTTTCGCCCCTCCGCGCTCGCCCTGCTGCTCACCGCAGCGGTCGGCGGAGCGCTCTGCACGGCGGCGGTGGCCGCGGCCCCGTCGACCGTCCGGACCCCCCTCGCCTGGTTCTCCGTGACCGGTGTCCTGCTGCTCGGGATCGCCGCCTTCGGGCTCACCTGGACGACGCGCACGGCCCAACTGCTGCGCCGGCGCACCGCCGGCCTCGTCGCCGACGTGTCCGCCCGGGACGCCGAGATATCCCGGCTCACCGCCGCGGCCGCCCGTGACGCGGCCGCCCGCACCGCCGAGCGCCGGCAACTGGTCGCCGACCACGCCGCCGAGCTGGACCGCCTCGCCCGCGCCGGCGCCGCCGAGGCGGACCGGCTGACGGCCTCCCACCTCAGCGCGCGCCAACACCTCGGGGACGAGCTGCGCCGCGCCGAATCAGGCCGGGCGGCCGCCATGGCCGCCGCCGCCAACGCGGCGGGCCGGATGCAGGCCCTGGCCACCGGCATGCTCGCCGACCTGCGGGAGATGGAACACCGGCACGCCGACGAGGACGTCCTCGGAGACCTGCTGCACCTCGACCACCGCACCGCCCAGGCGGGCCGCCTGGCCGACTCCATCGCGGTGCTCACCGGCGCCCGTTCGGGCCGCCGCTGGGCCAAGCCGATCGTCATGGAGTCGATCCTGCGCGGCGCGATGGGCCGGATCGGCAGCTACCAGCGGGTGCGGCTGCACTTCACCAGCGACGCGGCCATCGCCGGGCACGCCGCCGAGGGCGTCATGCACGCGCTCGCCGAACTGCTCGACAACGCGGCGAACTTCTCGCCGCCGACCGCCGAGGTCCACGTGTACGTGGAGGAGGTCCCGGCCGGGATCATCATCACCGTCGAGGACAGCGGCCTGGTGATGAGCGAGGTGCAGCTGCGCCGCGCCCAACAGGCCGTGTCCGCCCAATCGCTGGACCTGGCCGGGCTCTCCGGCACCCGTCTCGGCCTCGCCGTGGTCGGCCGGCTCGCCCGCAAGCACGGACTGACCGTGTCCTTCCGCCCGTCGGCGCGCGGTGGCACCGGCGCGCTGATGATGCTCCCTCAGGACCTGATCAGCCGCGGTCCCTCGGAGAACCCCGCCGCCGACGGCGGTGTCCCGGTCCCCGTGGGCGCGGCCGACACCCCGGCCCGCGCCGGACGTACGGACCCCCGCACCGCCGACGTCGGCGGCGCGACGGCCGAACCCGCCGCCGACCACGGCGCCGCACGCACCGGCGCCGATGCCACCGGCGACCCCGCGCGCCCCGCGACCCGTACCGACGGGGACGCGGCCGGCGCGGCGGACGCCGAGGACACCGGCGGGTATCCCACGCTCGGCGAGAGCGGACTGCCGCAGCGGCGCCGCGGCCGGACCCTGGCCGCCGCCCACCCCGAGGGGGCCGGCGATCCGCAGGCCGCGCGCCCGCCCGCGGACGCCTCCCGCTCCGCCGCCCGCTTCGGCAGCTTCCGCCAGGCCGTGCGCGGCGCCGCGGCCGCGCCGCCCCCAGGGACCCCGCACTCTCCGCACCCCCCGCACCCGGAAGGCAACACGCGATGACCGGCACCACCACCGACGAGACGCTCGGCTGGCTCCTGGAGAGCCTCCTGGAACGCACCCCCGGCGCCCGCCACGCCCTCGTGCTCTCCCGGGACGGCCTCAAGCTCTGCCGCACCCCGGAGCTGTCCGTCGACCAGGCCGACCAGCTCGCGGCGATCGCCGCCGGGATCCAGAGCCTCTCGCACGGGGCGTCCATCGAGTTCGGCGACGGCAGCGGCGGCGTCCGCTCCGCGATGGCCGAGTTCTACGGCGGGATCCTCTTCATCGTCGAGGCGGGCGAAGGCGCCCACCTGGCGCTGGTCGCGGCGGAGGACGCGGACGCGGGCCTCGTCGGCCACAACATGTCGGAACTGGTCGAACAGCTCGGTGAGCACCTGATCGCCAGGCCCCGGGGATGAGCCGGAGCAGGCCGGGCCGGGACGATTCCCCGGACCGGCTCTACACCCTCACGGGCGGCCGCAGCCGCTCCGGCTCGGACGCCTTCGACCTCGTGACGCTGGTCGTCGCCGAATGCGATCCGATCGTCGGCATGCAGTCGGAACACGCGGCCATCCTGCGGATGTGCCAGTACCCGACGGCGGTCGTCGAGATCGCCGCGGAGCTGGGCCTGCCGGTGTCGATCGTGCGGATCCTGCTCGCCGACCTGCTCGGCACCGGCAAGATCAGTGCCCGGCACCCGCGTTCGGCGTACCTCCTTCCCGACCCCGACATCCTGGAGCAGGTGCTCGTTGGACTCCGCAATCTCTGATCAGCCCGCTGACCAGCGCGAACCCCGCCCGGCCCGGCAGGCCCTCAGCAGCACCGCGGACAACGGTCTCAAGATCGTCGTGGTGGGCGGCTTCGGCGTCGGCAAGACCACCATGGTCCGCTCCGTCAGCGAGATCCGGCCGCTGAACACCGAGGAGACGATGACGAAGGCGGGCGAGGCGGTCGACGACACCGGCGGCGTCGCCACCAAGACCGCCACCACCGTCGCCTTCGACTTCGGTCGGATCACCCTCGACGCCCACAACGTGCTCTACCTCTTCGGAGCCCCCGGCCAGGAGCGCTTCTGGTTCCTGTGGGACCGGCTGTTCTCCGGCACCCTCGGGGCGGTCGTCCTCGTCGACACCCGACGGCTCGCCGACTCCTGGTACGCCATCGACAGGCTCGAACACCACGGCACGCCCTTCGTGGTGGCCTGCAACGACTTCGGCGGTCCCGTGCACACCCCGGAACAGATCCGGAGCGCCCTGGACCTGCCGCCGCACGTCCCGCTGGTCTTCTGCGACGCCCGCTCGCGCGAGTCCAGCAAGCAGGTCCTCATCTCCCTCGTCCGGCACGTCCAACACGTCCGCCACGAACGGCACACCCCGCACGCCCAGACGGCCGACCGGCCGACGACCCCGGAGCCCACCCCGTGACCACCCCCGAGCACCGCCCCGTCCCGCTGGGCGGCCCCCGGTTCCAGACCGACCCCGCCGAGCTGTACCGGGAGATGCGCCGCGACCACGGCGCCGTCGCCCCGGTCGTCCTCGACGGCGACGTACCGGCCTGGCTGGTCCTCGGCTACCGCGAACTGCACCAGGTCACCAGCGACCCGGTGCTCTTCTCCCGCGACTCCGACCTGTGGAACCAGTGGGACCGGATCCCCGCCGACTGGCCGCTCCTTCCGATGATCGGCCGCAAGCAGCCCTCCATCCTCTACACCGTCGGCGAGCGCCACCGCGAACGGGCGGCGGTGATCTCCGACGCGCTGGAGGCCATCGACCCCTTCGAACTCAAGGGCCACGCCGAACGGTTCGCGGACGAGCTGATCGACCAGCTCTGCGGCAAGGGCGAGTGCGACATCGTCGGCGAGTACGCCATGCTGCTGCCGCTGCGCGTCCTCGCCCGCATCTACGGCTTCGCGGACGAGGAGGGGCCCGGCCTCGTCACCGCCATGAACGACATGATCAACGGCCGTGAGGGCGCGCTGGCGGGACAGCAGCACCTCGGCGCCTCCATGTACGCGCTGCTCGCCGCCAAGTCGGCCGAGCCCGGCCCGGACGTGGCCTCGCGGATGCTCGCCAACCGGGCCGGCTTCACCCTGGACGAGGTCGCCCAGGACCTCATGGTCATGATGGCCGCCGGGCACCAGCCCACCGCCGACTGGATCGGCAACTCGCTGCGCCTCATGCTCACCGACGACCGCTTCGCGGCCTCCCTGTCGGGCGGCCGGCACAGCGTCGGCGAGGCCATGAACGAGGTCCTGTGGGAGGACACCCCCACCCAGAACGTGGCGGGCCGCTGGACCTCCCGCGACACCCACCTCGGCGGCCGCCGGATCGCCTCCGGCGACCTCGTCCTGCTGGGGCTGGCCGCCGCCAACTCCGACCCGCACGTGCGCACCGACGCCGGGGCGCTGACCGGCGGCAACAACGCCTTCTTCTCCTTCGGGCACGGCGAACACCGCTGCCCGTTCCCCGCGCAGGAGGTCGCCGAGGTCATCGCGCGGACCGGCATCGAGGTCCTCCTCGACCGGCTCCCCGACGTCGACCTGGCGGTCCCCGCCTCCGCGCTCGCCCGCCGCCCCTCGCCCTGGCTGCGCGGCCTGTCCGAACTGCCCGTGACCTACACCCCGACCCCCGCCCTTGGAGCCACCAGATGACGTGCCCGATCGACCACACCGGCTCCACCGCCATCGCCCTGGACCCCTTCGTGGCCGACCTCGACGCCGAGAGCGCCGCCCTGCGCGCCGCCGGCCCGCTGGTCCGCGTCGTCCTGCCCGGCGGGGTGGCCTGTTACGCGGTCACCCACCACGCCGAGGCCCGCAAGCTGCTCACCGACCCCCGCATCGTCAAGGACATCAACGCCTGGGGCGCCTGGCAGCGCGGTGAGATACCCCTGGACTGGCCGCTGATCGGGCTCGTCAACCCCGGCCGCTCCATGCTGACCGTCGACGGCGACGAGCACCGCCGGCTGCGCACCCTGGTCGCGCAGGCGCTGACCGTGCGCCGGGTGGAGACGCTGCGCGCCGGCATCGAAGCGCTGACCACGGGGATGCTGGACCGGCTCGCCGAGGTGCCCGCGGGGGAGACCGTGGACCTCAAGGCGCGCTTCGCCTACCCGCTGCCGATGAACGTGATCAGCGAGCTGATGGGCGTGGACGCCGCCGACCATCCCCGGATGAAGGAGCTGTTCGAGAAGTTCTTCTCGACGCAGACCCTGCCCGAGGAGGTCCCGCAGATGATGGCGGACCTGGGCGCGCTCTTCGGCCGGATCGTGGAGTCCAAGCGGGAGAATCCCGGCGACGACCTGACCAGCGCGCTGATCGCCGCCTCCGAGGACGGTGACCGCCTCACCACCGAGGAGATCACCAACACCCTCCAGCTGATGGTCGCCGCCGGCCACGAGACCACCATCAGCCTGATCGTCAACGCGGTCGTCGCCCTGGAGACCCACCCCGAACAGCGCGCCCTGGTCCTGAAGGGCGAGGCGTCCTGGGAGGACGTCATCGAGGAGACCCTGCGCTGGTCGACCCCGACCTCGCACGTCCTGATCCGCTTCGCCGCCGAGGACGTCGAGGTGGGCAGCGCGTTCCTGCCGAAGGGCGAGGGCCTGGTCGTCTCCTTCGGCGCCATCGGTCGCGACGAGGCCCAACACGGCGAGAGCGCCGGTTCGTTCGACATCACCCGCACCCCGAACCGGCACATCTCCTTCGGTCACGGCCCGCACGTCTGCCCCGGCGCCGCGCTCTCCCGGCTGGAAGCGGCGGTGGCCCTCCCGGCCCTGTACGCGCGCTTCCCCGAACTGAGCCTGGCGGTGGCCCGCGAGGAGCTGCGCAACAAGCCGATCGTGACCCAGAACGACCTGTTCGACCTGCCCGTCACGCTGACCCCGCGACCCTGACGGGGTAGCGCCCCGGGGCCGGGCCGGTTCAGGCCCGGTCCGTCACCACGGTGATCCGCAGCCGCTCCGCCAGGAACTTCAGGGCGTCCTCGCGGGCGGCGGGGGAATCGGCCTTCACCAGGATGTGGCCGAGGCGTTGCGAGGAGGAGGTGAGGGGGCCCACCCGGTCGCCCACCCCCTTGCGCAGCCCGACCCGGACCACCGCCGGGTGCGCGGCGATCTCCGCGAGCCCGTCGACCTCCGTGATCGTGCCGGGCGCGCAGGTGGGGAAGTACGTCGCCGCGTACGCCACCGGGCGGGTGCGCACCAGATCGCCGAGCGGCTCGCCGAGCGCGAGCCGCACGACCGCCTCGTGCAGGTCGAAGCCGTACGTCAGGCTCACCGCCTCGGCCAGGAAGTCCCCGGGGGTGCGGACCGCCACCTCCATCAGGACCGGACCGTCCAGCCCCACCCGGAACTCCAGGTGCACCAGCCCCGTCCGCATCCCGAGCCCCCGCAGCACTCCCGCGGTCAGGGCGTCCACCTGCGCCGCCAGCGCCGGATCGGTGAACGCGTACCCGCAGCGGTGCGAGAGCTCCACGAAGTACGGCGGGGCGGTGGTCTCCTTCTCCGTCACATTGGCGAAGAGCACCTCGCCCTCGCGGACGAGCGCCTCCCAGCTGTACTCCGGCCCCGCCACCGCGGCCTCGACCAGGATCTTCCCCTCGCCGCCGCGCCGCGCCACGATCTCCTCGGCCTCCGCGGCGCTCGTGACCAGCTCGACGCCCTCGCTGCCGCCCAGGGACAGCGGCTTGACCACCACCGGCAGCCGCTCCAGGATCCACTCCCGGGCCGCGTGCAGGTCCGGGGCCAGCAGGAAGTCGGGCTGCGCCACTCCGTACGCCCCGAAGCCGGTGCGTTGCAGGGCCTTGTTGCGGGAGATCACCGCGGCGTGCAGGGACGGACCCGGCAGCCCGAGCCGCTCCTGGGCCAGCGCGCCCGCGGTCACGTTGGCCTCCGCGAAGGCGAGCACCCCGTCCGGGGCGCGGTCGGCGAGCGCCGCCGTCACCCCGGCGAACCAGGACTCGTCGAGGGATCCCGTCACCGGGTAGTAGGAGACGTCCTCCTCGGCCGGGCGGCCGCCCATGAGCGCCGCGTTCTCCACCGCGCGGACCCGGTGCCCGAGCCGCCTCGCCGCCTCCACGTACGGCCGCCCCATCGTGCCGACGCCGACCACCAGCAGATCCTTCACGCCACTGCCCCTTCGCTCGCTGCCTGCTTCTGTTCCTGTTCCTGTCCCTGCTCCTGGCGTTCCCGCTCCCGCGCTCGCTCCTGCTGTCGCTCCAGCGCCCGGGTCACCGGCGGTACGAGGACCGAGGCCAGGCAGAACACGAGGCCCAGAGCGGCCCATCCGGCCGCTCCCGTCGCGATCACCACGCCCGTCACCAGCGCCGGGCCCACGATCCGCTGTCCCGAGTTGCCGAGGCTGAAGACCGACAGGTAGGTCCCGCGACGGTCCTCCGGCGCGAACGCGTAGCTCAGGTCCCAGCTGCCGACCGCCTGCCACATCTCCCCGAAGGTCAGCGCGACGCACGCGGCCAGCAGCAACGCCCCCGCCAGCAGCGGCGGGAGCCCGTGCACCGCCGCCAGCGCCGCGCAGCACGCGGCGAGCGCGAAGCCGCTCAGCCGCAGGGCGCGGGCCGCCCCGCCGGGCCGTTCCGCACCGCGCGACACCGGCACCTGGAGCGTGATCGACAGCGCCGTGTTGACCAGGATCAGCACCGGCACGAAGCCGGCCGGCACCCCCGTGGCCGTCATCGCCCACAGCGGCAGCCCCACCGACAGCAGCGTCGTGTGCAGGTTGAGCACGCCGCCCAGCCCGGCCAGGCCGAGGTAGCGCCAGTCGCGGAAGCCCCGGATCGCCGTCAGCGGCCCCACCTTGCGCTGCGCCGCACTGGAGCGCACCAGCCGCAACCTGCTCAGCATCACCGCCGAGGCGACGAACGCCGCCGCGTTGCCGAGCACGATGCCCCGGTACGCCCACATGCTGTCGGCGGCGAGCAGCGGAGCCGCCAGCAGCGCGCCCACCGAGAAGCCGATGTTGCGCACGGTCCGCACGATCGCCATGGTCCGCGTACGGTCGGACTCCTCGGTCGTGTCGGACGCCACCGCCTGCGTCATCGGCTGCGTCGCCCCCTCCGCGGCGGCGAGGCAGGAGGACACCACCAGGAAGCCGACGAAGCCGTGGACGTACGCCAGCGCCACGAACCACAGGGCCCGCCACACCTGGAGCGCGATCAGCGTCCGCCGGGCCCCGATCCGGTCGCTGAGCGCGCCGATCGGGACGGTGGCCAGGAAGCCCACGAAGCCGGAGACGGCCAAGCCGGCGCCGATCTGGGTGGGCGACAGGCCCACCGAGCGGATGAAGAAGATCGTGGAGCCCGCGAGGAACAGGCCGGTGCCGATCGCGTTGATCAGCGAGGTCAGGGCGAAGGTCCGGCCGGCCGCCGTGGCGGGCACGTAGTCCGAGAGCGAGATCCGCATCACCGCGCACCTCCCGCGGGCCCCGCCGTGCGCACCGAGACCAGCGCGGCGGCCTCCTCGGCGTTGCGGGCCGCCGCCGCCGCGTCCGTACCGGTCGCGATGACGTAGCCGGCCCGCTCCCACGAACTGGTGACGGCCAGGACGACGTCGCCGGGCGCCACCCCGACGTGCACCTCCTCCACCCCGAAGGCGCGGCGGGCGGCCTCGGCGCCCTCCACCGCCGTCACCGGGCCGACGGGCGCGATCAGGAACCGTACGGCCGCACCCAGGACGGGCGGGCGCTGCGGCGCCGGAGCGCTGCCGTCCAGGACCCCGAGCAGCGCGGACAGGATGTCCGTCCCGTAGGCCAGGTCGATCAGGGCGGTGATCCCGCCGCCGGGCAGCCGGGCCGCGCACTCCACCAGGTGCGGGCGGCCGTCGTCGAGGATCCACTCCGAGTGGAGCACCCCCGAGCGGAAGCCCGTCGCCGACACCAGCACCGCCACCGCGCCGCGCAGCGCGTCGGCCTGCGCCGCCGGCAGCGCGGCGGGCACGGTGTGCCCGGTCTCGACGGGGTGACGCGAGTCCTGGACCATCTTGGCGGTGATGTTGGTGAAGCCGACGATGCCCTCGTGCACCACCGCCTCGACGCTGACCTCGGGCCCGTACAGGCGCTGTTCCACCAGGTAGCGGGCGGAATCCGGGTAACCGGCGTGCAGGGACGGCTCGTCGGCGGTCGTGGTGTGCGCCCAGGCCGCGGCGCCGTCGTCGTCCGGTCCCAACAGCCGTACGCCGAGACTGGCCTGGCGGCCCGCGGGCTTGAGCACGCACGCCCCGCCGAAGCGGGCGCGGAAGGCGCTCACGTCCTCGGGGCCGCGGGCCCGCTTCCAGGCGGGCTGGTCCAGGTCCGTACCGTCCACCGCGGCCCGCAGCAGGGTCTTGTCCCGCAGGATCCGCGCGGCCTTCGGGCCCGCGCCGGGCAGCCCCCACGCCTCGGCGAGGGCGGCGGCGGCGACCACGCCGTACTCCACGACCGGAACCACCGCGCGCACGGCCGGGGGCCGGGGCACCGCGGCGACGATCCGGTCCGGATGCTCCTCGTCCTGACTGGGCGCGGCGAGCACCGCGGCCACGCAGCGGTGTGCGTCGGCCAGGCCGGCGATGCGGCGCGCGGCGATGACGGCGGGCTCCTCCACGACCAGGACGGAGTTCTCGGGGAGCAGGACGTCCAGTTTGCCGAGCATCACCGGGCTGTACCCCACCAGAACGTGGGTGATGATCGCCGGACCGGACGGATCGGGCAGTGTCATGGAGGCCTCGCTGCGTGACGGAGGGCGCGGGACGGGGAGGGGCCGGGGCGGGTGCGCTGCATCGTGCCCGGCCTGCCCGACGACTGTGCCTTTCCGGCCACTTGACGGCATAGCCCGCTCAAGGTTCGGGTCCGCGCACCGCCGTGACCTCCCCATGCGGACCGGCGGGATCCGCGCCTGAGAACCATTTCGGCCCGCGCGGCGTCCTTCCTGGTGGGCGCGCACACCGAGGGTGGGTGCGGGCAGGCAGGGTAGAGGAGTGAGTGGGTATGGGGTTCGTCAGCTGGATCATCCTGGGGCTGCTGGCCGGAGGCATCGCCAAGGTCCTGCTGCCCGGGCGCGACCCGGGGGGCCTGATCGGGACGACCCTGATCGGGGTCGCCGGCGCCTTCATCGGCGGGTGGCTCTCGGCGAGGTTCCTCGACCGGCCCATCCAGAACCAGTTCTTCGACCTGGCCACCTGGGGCGCGGCCATCGCGGGGTCGCTGGTGCTGCTGATCGCCTACCGGATCCTCTTCGGCCACTCGCGCTCGTCCAGGTAGCCGGGACGGACGCGCGCCGCGCGCGGGCGGGTGGGGTCGCACGCGGCGGGCGCGCGTCAGATGAGGCGGTACTGCACCGCGCAGGCCACCGCGTGCGAGCGGTTGCGGGCGTGCAGCCGGGACATCAGCTCGTAGATGACGTTCTTGACGGTGTGCTCCGAGCAGGACAGCGTGCGGGCGATCACCGCATTGCCGTGGCCCTCCGCCATCAGCGCCAGTACCGAGGTCTGGCGTGCGGTCAAGTGCGGGGCGTCCGCGGCGATCGCGGGCGCGGCGGCGGGCGGCGCGGGGTGTCCGCACAGCAGGCGCAGCAGATCCGGATAGGGCATCTCGACGGTGTCCGGGGCCGGTTCGGGGGCGGGCGCGAGGCCGGTGGCGACCTGGGCCAACATCCGGCTCAACCGGACCGCTTCGAGGCCCCCCTCGCGGGCCGACGTGCGCGTCGGTGCGGCGACGGGGCTCACAGCATGCCCGCCCGGAGCGCGTAGGCCACGGCGTGGGCGCGGTTGCGCAGCCGGAAGCGCTGGGTGATGTCGTGCACGACGGTGGTCACCGTCCGCGGCGAGTAGCACAGCCGCTTGGCTATCTCGCTCGTCTCGTGGCCGTCCGCCACCATCCGCAGCACCGACCGCTCCCGATCGCTGAGCCCGGCCGCGTCCCAGGGCCCGGCCGCCACGTCGGCCGCCGCCCCCCGGGCGCCGGAGTGCTCCAACAGCAGGTCCAGCAGGTCCGGCGGCAAGGTGCAGTCACCGCGGGACGCCGCCCGTACGGCCCGGGCGAGGCGGACCGGGTCCGCCTCGCGGCGGCGCAGCAGCCCCCGGGCCCCGGCGGCGATCGCGTGCAGGGCGTCGGCGGGCTCCAGCTCGCCCGCCACCAGCACCACGTCCGGACGGGACGGGGTGTCCCGGATCGAGCGCAGTACGTCGAGTTCCGTGCGGCCGACCCGGTCCACGGTCATGACCACGACGCGGGGTTCGCCGCCCGGAGTGCTCAGGGCCACCTCCGGACAGGCGAGCAGGGCGCTCTTGGTGCCGGCTTCGAGCACCGGATCGAGTGCGACGACGTTGACAGGGACGGGTTCTCCCACCGGGTCCTCCGAAAGTCATCCGCCTACCGGGTGTCGGACCGGCGGAAGGGGTGCTGGTTCCCAGACTGGGGCCCGCCGCCGGGAGCGGCATCGGGCCCCTGCCCCCACATTTGTGAAGGCGCGGTGTCACGAGCGGCGGATCATGTGAAGGCCGCCGTCCCGGTCCCGCGGGAGGGCGGCCGGGGCGGTGCGGCCGAGGTCGGACCGGGGCGCGCGCCCGGTCCGCCGGGAGCCCGCGGGCAGGGGGCGCGGGGCGTGCGCGCCGTGCGGACGGGGGGTCGTGGGGGCCGCCGTTCGGAATATGGGGGACGTCCCCCCATGTGCGCGGCGCGCGGCTCTGCGAGTTTTCTCTCGTGACTGACACCGCCACCGCCGCAGGACCCGAGGTCGGCGGCCTGACCCACTCCTGGTGGGCACAGGCCCTGAACCTGCGGGAGCGGCTCGCCGCACCGGGTGCCCCCGCACCCGCGCGCACCGACGCCCCCCACGCCCGGCCCGCTTCCTGGGCCCTGGGGGACCCCGACGGTTTCGCGGCGCGGCTGGCGAGTCTGGGCGCGACCGAGGACACCGGGAACGCCCTCGCGGCGGAGCTGCCGTGGCGGCTCGCCGCCCGTGCCGAGAAGCCCGCGTGGGCCCAGTACGCCGAGCGGATCGTGGCGCGGGCCCCCGCCGAGCGCACGGCCGGGGGCGCCACGACCGCCCCGGACACCGCACCGGGGGCGTGCGGCGCCGAAGCGGCCGACGGCGCCGCCGTGTTCCTGCCCGCGCTGCGCCCCCTGACCGAGGTGGCCTGGGCGGACACGGCCGAGCGGATCGACCTGCCCGCGGCGGAACTGGCCGCCGTCCGCGCCGCCTTCGAGGGGTGGCTGGGCGACCGGCTGATCCGGCAGTCCGCCCGCACCCTGGTCAAGGAGCTGCACGCGGCGCGCGGCGCCGGGCGGCTGGCGGGGGAGACCCCGCGGGAACGCTTCGCCGACTTCCTGGCCGGGCTCGGCACCCGGGAGGGCCTGGCCGCGCTCTTCGCCGGCTACCCGGTGCTCGCCCGGATGCTGGCCCGGTCCTGCGCCCAGGCCACCGACGCCACCGCGGAGCTCGTCCGCCGCTACGCCGCCGACCGGGCCGCGATCGTGCGGGAGCTGCTCGGCGGCGCCGACCCCGGACCGCTGGTACGGATCGACCTCGGCCGCGGTGACGTCCACCAGGGCAACCGCTCCGTCGCCCTGCTGCGCTTCGCCGACGGCGCCACCGTCGTGCTCAAGCCCCGCCCGCTCGACCAGCACGCCCTGCTCGACCGGGCCGTCGCCTGGACCAACGCCAAGGTGCCCGGCCTCGGCCTGCGGACCCCGCGCTCGGTGCGCCGGCCCGGGTACGGCTGGCTGGAGTTCATCGAGCACGGCTGGTGCACCTCGCCCACCGAGCTCGACCGCTTCTACCGCCGCCAGGGCGCGCTGCTGGCCCTGCTGTACGCGGTGGACGGCGTGGACATGCACTACGAGAACGTCATCGCCTGCGGCGACCAGCCGGTCCTGGTGGACGCCGAGACCCTGCTGCACTCGGGTCTGCCCGCCGCGGTGACCTGCGGGTCCGACCCCGCGGCGGCGGCCCTGTCCGCCTCGGTGCACCGCACCTGCCTGCTGCCGAGCCTGCTCATCGGCGAGAACGGCGCCATGGACATCTCCGCCCTCGGCGGCGGCCACGGCGGCTCCTACCCCAGCGACGGAATGAGCTGGGAGGCCGCCGGAACGGACGAGATGCGGGTCCGGCGCGGTCGCGTCGAGACGCCGGCCGGACAGAACCGGCCCGCCCCGCGGGACCCGGCCGCCGCACACGGCGACCACCGCGCCGCGCTCCTCGAGGGCTTCCGGGCCGGCTACGACGCGATCGCCGCGGACCGCGCCGAACTCCTCGGCGAGGACGGGCTGCTGGGCCGCTGGGCCACCAGCCCGGGCCGGCTGATCGCCCGCGCCACCCGCCTCTACACGACCCTGCTGGAGGAGTCCACCCATCCCGACGTGCTGGGCGACGCGCTGACCCGGGACGCGCTCTTCGCCGTGCTGTGGGCGGAATCCGAGAACGACCCGGCCCGCCAGCGGCTGATCGAGGACGAGACCGCCGACCTGTGGGAGGGGGACGTACCGCTCTTCTTCCACCACCCCGCGCACACCTCGGTGCGCACCTCGCGGGGCACGTACATCGAGGGGGTGCTGCCCGCGCCCAGTCTGCGGGCGGCCCTCGACAAGATCGCCGGCATGGGCGAGGTGGACCGGCACGACCAGGAGTGGATCATCGCCGCGACGCTCGCGGTGACCGGCGCCAACCTCAGCGGCGGCGGGCCCCGTTCGGCGCTGGCCGGGCACCTCGCCCCCGCCGTCGTGCCCGACCCCTCCCGGCTGCTGACCGCCGCGTGCGGGATCGCCGACGAGATCGCTGCCCGCGCCGTCCACGGCGAGGGCCGGGTCAACTGGCTCGGCCTGGAGCAGGTCGCCGGTGAGCACTGGGCCGTCCTGCCGATGGGTGGCGGCCTGGCCCAGGGCTACTGCGGAGTGGCCCTCTTCCTGGCCCAGCTCGGCGCCCTGACCGGCGCCGGACGCTACACCGCGCTCGCCCGTCAGGCCGCGGCCCCGCTGCCGGAGCTGCTGGCCACGCTCGCGGCCGACCCCGCGCTCAGCGCCGCCGTGGGTCCGGGCGCGCTGCACGGACTCAGCGGCATCGTCTACACCGTGGCCCGGCTGTCCGCCCTGCTCGACGGGGACAGCGGCACCCTCGCCGGCGGAGATCCGCTGCGGGCCTGTCTGCCGGACGCGCTCACCGCCCTCGCCCTCGCCGTCGAAGCCGACCCCGACGGCCCGGCCGACCTGGCCGACGGCCTCGCCGGAGCACTGGCCGCCACCGTCGCCGTGCACCGCCTGACCGGGATGCCCGGCGCCGCCGCCCTCGCCGCCGCCTTCGCCGACCGGCTGGTCTCCCGGGCCGCACCGCGCCTCGCCGGCTCCGCCGGGCCGGGCCCCGCCGCCGCCGGCTTCGCCCAGGGCGACGCGGGCATCGGCTGGGCCCTGCTGCGCTACGCCGCCGCCGAGACCGAGCGGGGACTGGCGGGCACCGCGGCGGTCCGGGCCGAGGAGTACGCCCGTACCGGCGCCGCCCTGCTGCGTCCCGCCCTGGACGCGGCCCTGCGCCACCCCGCCGACCTCGGTTGGCACTCCGGGCTGGCGGGCACCGCGCTCGCCGCCGCCGATGCCTTCGCCCGGGCCGGTCAGCCGGTCCCGGAAGCCGAACTCACCTGGTGCGCCGCCCTGCTGAGCGACCCCGCCGAGGCGGGGGAGTCCACCGAGTCGGCCGAGTTCGGCGACCTCAGCCTGGGCAACGGCACCCTCGGCTCACTGGAACTGCTCAGCGTCCTCGCCGGGCAGGGCCACCCCCGGGCCGCCACCGCACTCACCCACCGCGCCGGTCAGGTCCTCGGCCGCCTCGAAGGCCACGGCCACCGCTGCGGCACCCCCGACCACGTCCCTTCACCCGGACTCCTCACCGGCCTCTCCGGCATCGGATACGCCCTGCTCAGGCTGGGCTTCCCGGAGACGGTCCCGTCCGTCCTGCTGCTCCACTGACCGGCTCCGGCCGGACCGACCGCACCACAGCTCGTCAGCACCGACCGCACCGACCGCACTGCAGCACCGAGCGCCACCTCCACCTCAGGTTCCGAGAAAGGTACTCACCACCATGCAGGAGTTCCAGGTCAACGCCACCGCCGCCGCCACCACCGACGCGGCCGCCGAGGTTCCCGCCGGGGACCCCGCGGGCGGCATCACCCTGTCGGGCCGCAACAAGGCGTGCGCGCGAGCCCGGGCGCTGGCCGGTCTCGTCCTCACCAGCGGACTCGTGGTCGCGCTCAGCCAGATCGACACCAGCGTCTCGGCGCCCAACGTCACCTGGTAGTGCCCGGTATCCGGATGACGGTACGTGGAAAAGGCCGACTTTCGGTGCACTGCGGACCGTACGCATGAACTAGATTTGCGCTCATGCGTTCCCGTCCGCGGTACATCATCGGTCGTGACTCTCAACTCTTAGAGATCAAACACGCGTTGACCGAGGCCAAGGGTGGGCGCGGCGGGGTCGTCTTCCTGGTGGGCGAGGCCGGGATCGGGAAGTCCCGGCTCGCCGCCGAGGCCGTGGGGATGGCCTTCAACGACGGGATGCGGGCGCTGCGGGGCCGGAGCAGCACCACCGGCCCCACAGTGCCTTTCCGGCCATTGACGGAAGCGTTGATGGCGCTGTTCCGCGGCGGCCCGGCGGGCGGCCCGTCCCTGGACGACCTGCCGCTCGGCCCGTACCGGCCCGCCCTGGGCCGGATCATCCCGGACTGGAGCGGCGACGCCCAGGACAACAGCTCGATGGTGATCCTCGGCGAGGCCGTGCTGCGGCTGCTCATCGCCACGGGCCGGGAGGACGGCCAGCTCCTCCTCCTGGAGGACCTGCACGACGCCGACCCCGAGACCCTCGCCGTCGTCGAGTACCTCGTGGACAACCTCGAATACACCAACGTGGTGCTTCTGGCCACGATCCGCACCGAGTCCTGCGACGCCCTCGACATGGCCGAATCGGCCCGCCGCCGCGGGGTGGGCACCGTGCTACAACTGGCCCCGCTGACCCGGCCCGAGGTCCGCGCCGTGATCGCCGCGCAGCTGGACACCGAAGCCGAGCTGGTCCCGGAAGCCGCCCTCGCGCGCCTGTGGGACGACAGCGCGGGCAGTCCCTTCCTCGTCGAGGAACTCCTCCAGGGCATGATCGGCAGCGGCGCGCTGGTCCGCGCCGAGGACGGCTGGCGGGTCGTGGGCGACCTGCGCAGCGACGTGTCCACCGCCCTCGCGCGCGGGATCCTGCGGCGCGTCGACCGCCTGGCGCCGCAGGGGCTGACCCTGCTGTCCGCGGCCGCCGTGATCGGCCGCCGCTTCCCGCTGACCGTGCTCCAGCGGATGACCGGCATCGACGACCGCAGTCTGCTCAGCCACCTGCACGCGGGGGTCGCGGCGCAGCTCGTCGTCCACGACGAACCCGCCCCCGACTGGTACGCCTTCCGCCACTCGCTCACCGCCGAGGCGCTGCTGACCCAGCTCACGCCCACCAACCGGGCGGAGATGTCCGGCCGGGCCGCCGACGCGGTCCAGGACCTCTACCCGGAGCTGGAGGGCGAATGGTGCCCGCTCGTCGCGGAGTTGCGCTCCCAGGCCGGTGACGAAGCCGAAGCCGGGCGGCTGTTCACCGTGGCGGGACTGCGGGCCCTGTCGGCCGGCGCCATCGGTTCGGCCGTCACCCTGCTGGGCCGGGCCGAGCGGCTGCTCGCGGCCAGCGGCGACGCGGCGGGCCGCACGGCGGCCCTGGAGGCCCTGCTGCCCGCGCTCGCGGAAGCCGGCGACTTCGCCCAGGCCTTCGGCTTCGCCGAGAACCTGCACACCCTCGGCGGGAGCGGCCTGAGCGCCGAGCGGCTCGCCGCGCTGCACACCAGGCTGGCCAAGGTGGCCCACACCGCCGGGCGTTGGGAGGACGGCAACCGGCAGATAGCCCAGGCCAGGGCCCTCCTCGGGGTGCACCCGGACGAGCGCAGCACCGCCTCCATCGACGTCACGGCCGCCTACCTCGCCCTCGACACCCCCGGCCCGGACCGCACCCAACTCGCCGAGAAGCTGGCCTACTCGGCGCTCCAGGCCGCGGAGCGGCACGGGCTGCCCACCGTGGTCTGCCAAGCCTGGGAGCTGCTCGCCACGCTGGCCCGCGAGCGGGACTTCGACGAGGCCACGGCCCTGCTGGAATCGGCCCTGCACACGGCCGAGCAGCACCAGCTCCCGCTCCAGCGGATGTACGCCCTCACCCGCATCGGCGGGAACAACTGGCTGACCGAGGGCAACACGATCCCCCTGCTCGCGGCCCGCGGCGAAGCCCAGCGGCTCGGCTCCGCCACCATCGTGTACACCATCGACGGGATCATGATCCTCGACGCGGTGCTGCGCGCCGAGTTCGCCGCCGCCGCCCAGGCCTCCGAGGAGTGCCTGGCCGTCGTCCAGCGGCTGCGCCTGGCCCCGGCCACCCGCTACGTGCTGATGGCGCGGGCGACCCTCGCCGCGCACCAGGGCGACCGGGCGGACATGGAACGCGCGCTCACGGCCTTCGCCGAGTGGGACGGCAGCGGCTCCCAGGAGGAGCCGCTGACCCGAGGGCTGGCCCGCGCGTTCTGCGCGCTGATGGAGGAGGACCGGTCCGCCGCGGTCCACGAACTGCACGCCGTGGCCGAGCTGGAGAACACCAACCCCAGCACGTACTACCTCAGCGGCCGCTACGGCATCGGGCTGTTGCTGGACGTGCTCTCGGGCGAGGCGGGCCGCGGTCCGTACGAGGAGATCGCGGCGACCGCCCCCGGCCGGATGCGCTGGAACAGACAGTTCGTGCTCTTCGCGGGCGCCGTCCTGGACGGCCGGGAGGGGAGACCCGACCTGGCGGCCGCCGCCGTCAACGAGGCCCTGCGCACCGCGGAGCCGTACGTCACCGCCCTCCACCTGGGCCTGCGGCTGATCGCCGAGGCGGCCCACGCGGACGGTTGGGGGGAGCCCGTGGCCTGGCTGCGCCGCGCCGAACTCCACTTCCACCAGCAGTCCGTCGCCCCCGTCGCGAACGCCTGCCGGGCCGCCCTGCGCCGGATGGGCGCCCCCGTCGCCCAGCGGCGCACCGGCTCGGGCAGCATCCCGGACGTGCTGCGCACCCAGGGGGTCACGGTGCGCGAGTACGAGGTGTTCCGGCTGCTCGCCGAGCGCCTCGGCAACAAGGACATCGCGGACCGCCTGTACATCTCGCCCCGCACGGTGGAGAAGCACATCGCCAGCCTCGGCACCAAGACGGGCCGCTCCAACCGCGCGGCCCTGTGCGCCCTCTCGGCGTCCTTGCGCGACTAGGCCGTATCCGAAAGAGACGCCCGAGCAGGTACTCAGCCTTCGAGCAGTGCGACCGCCTCGGCGAAGTCGGCGTGCGCGGGCTCGAAGGTGCGTGCGGCGGCGAAGAACATCGACCGGTCGACGAGGGCGCGGGCCAGGCGTGCGCGGTCGTCGGGCGTGCGCCGGGCGAGCGCGACGCCCTCGTCGAAGTAGGGCGTGAACCGCTCCTCGAACCGGTAGGGGTGGTCGCCGTCGCGGACGGCCGCGCGGACGCAGATCCTGCGCTGGACGTCGACCAGCTCGGGCAGCCGGTGGGCCTCGCGCAGGGTCGCCGCCTGCGCTTCGAGGCCCGCCAGCATGCCGAGGAACCCCTCCCGCACGTGGCGTGACCATCCGTGCTCCGTGCCGAAGGGCGGCATCGGGGACTCGGGGCTCGCGGCGGGTTCGGCCGCCCGTCCCGACAGGACGAAGAGGGTCTTCCACCACCCGAGGATGCAGCTCCAGTTCTTCGGCTCGCCCGTGGTCGCGAGTTCCTCCAGGACACCCAGCGCCTCGCGCCGGGCGGCCGCGGCGCCCGCCCCGTCGCCGACGGCGTCCCGCATCCGGGAGAAGTGGACCAGCTCCCACGTGAGGATGGACAGCGAGGTGCGCTGTTCGGCCGCCTTGTGCCGGGTCACCTCCAGGAGTTCGCGGAAGACGGTCGCTGCGGCGTCGTGCCGCCCGGCGCCCTCCAGGTTCGCCGCCCACCGCACCCGGTTCCAGAACACGTTGTCCGAGCCCTCGTCCCGGGCGGCCGCCTCGTCGAGTTCCGCCGCCCGCGCGAAGTGCCCCTCCTCGGCCAAGGCGATCGTCAAGGGCGTGGTCAGGCCCGCCGCGGCGAGCTCCTCGCAGACCGCACGCCCCTCCGTCCTGCGCCCGAGGGCGAACAACGAGACGCGGTAAGAGTCCAAGGCCCGGCGCAACCGCTCGGCCCCGTTCGGCTCACCGACCTCGATCCCGCGAGCGACCCGCGCGGCCTCGGCGGTCAGCGCGACGTCCATCTCCAGACTCCTGCTCTCGTAGTGGAGCGAGAGCAGGGCGTCCACCAACTTCGGCCCGTAGGCCTTCGGGTTCACCTCGACCAGAACCCGGTACGCGTCGACCTGGTCCCTCCGGCTCGGCCGGCCGGACCCCAGCAGCAGCACACGCGCCCGAAGCACCGCATCGTGATCGATCGTCACCATTCCCCCTGTCTCCGGATGACGCAAGAAGGCGATTCTGGGCCGCGGGGAACGGATCGGACAAGCGTTGCGAACTGTGCTTTCCGTCCTACGAAAACTGGCGCTGACCTGTCATGATGGACGTGCCGTCATCCTCAGCGCATCCCGCGCACCGCCTTCGAGCTGAGCACCCCCAGGGCCGTCAGGGCGAGGACCCCGGCCGATACCGCGAACATCGGGCCGCTGCCGTGGCGGGCCAGGGCCCCGCACAGGATCAGCGAGAGCGGCGCCATGGCGTAGCCGAGGACCATGTCCAGGGAGATCACGCGGCTGAGCACCGAGGGATCGATGGTGCGCTGGATCCAGCTGAGGCCGAAGACCCCCTGGAAGCCGATGCCGAAGCCCATCGCGAGTACGGTCACGAACGCGGCCACGACGTTGTCCACCAGCCCCAGCACCCCCATGCCCACCGCGAGCCACCCGGCCAGCGCGGCGATCAGCAGCCCGACCCGGGGGAGGCTGCTGAGCGAGCCGCCGACCAGGGTGCCCAGCATCGCCCCGCCCGCCAGCGCGCCGTTGAGCAGGCCCAGGGTGGTGGAACCGCCGTGCAGGTCCACCTTGGCGAGCGTGGCGAAGCCGACGGTGAAGGTACCGGCGTAACAGAAGGTCATCGCCGTGTCGACGACCAGGATGGAGCGGATCCGCGGGTCCTCCAGGGCGTAGCGCAGCCCCGCCCGCATCCGGGTGAGCAGGGAGTCCCCGGCCTCCTTCGTCGTGCTCGCCGGGGCGTCGTCCCCGGCCTCCTCCGGTCCGCGGGCAAGGGTGCGGATCCGGGAGACGCACAGGCCGCACAGCGCGAAGCACACGGCGTCCACGAGGAAGGCGACGGGGGCGTCCGAGAGGGCCACCACCATGCCGCCGACGGCCGGGCCGAGGATGGCGGACACCTTGGTGCCGACCGCCAGCAGGGCGTTGGCCGGGGCGAGCATCTCCTTGTCCACCACGGTGGGCAGGATCGAGGCCCGGGCCGGCTGGAAGAAGGCGTCGACGGCGCCGAAGGCGGCGGCGGCCCCGCACAGGATCGCCACCGTCAACGAGCCGGTCATCCCGATCAGCCCGACGGCGGCCATCAGCACCGCCCGGGCCCAACTGGAGAGCGTCATCAGGGTCCGCGAGGACCACTTGTCGCTGAGCGAGCCGCCGACCAGGGTCAGCAGGGCCCGCGGCACCGCCTGGAAGGCGAGGACGTAGCCGAGGGCCAGGGTGGAATCGGTCAGGCTCAGCGTGATCCAGGAGAAGGCGATGTAGCTGAAGCCGTCCCCGAGCAGGGACAGGGACTGCCCCAGCCACAGCAGCCGGAACGAGGGCAGTTTGGCGGGGGCGCGCAGGCGGGTGCCCGCGCTCGCCAGGGTGGAGGCCATGATCGGACCCTTCGTCGGGCCGCCGGGGGCGGCCGGGGCGTTCAGGAGGGGGGGGGGGGGGGGGGGGGGAGGGGGGGCGGGGGGGGGGGGGGGGGGGGGGGGGGGGGGGAGGGGGGGGGGGGGGGGGGGGGGGTCGCCCCCCCCCCCCCCCCCCCCCCCCCCCCCGGGGTCAGTACCGGACGGGAAGGGCCGTCAGGGCGCGGTTGAGCAGGGACGGCTGCCAGGTGTGCCGGTCGGAGGTCAGGGCCAGGTCCGGGTACTCGCGCACGAGGACGCCGACCACCGAGCAGGCCACCAGGCGCGCCAGCGCGGCTCCGATGCAGAAGTGCGCGCCGAAACCGAAGCCGAGGTGCGAGGTGCTGCCCCGTGCGACGCTGAACAGGTCCGGGTCGGCGAACCGCTCGGGGTCCCGGTTGGCGGCGGCGGTGACCAGGAACAGCCGGTCCCCGCCGCGCACCGCGCGGCCGTCGAGGTCGAAGTCGCGGGCGGCGCTGCGGATCGACATCTTCGAGGGGCCGTCGAAGCGCATCGCCTCCTCGACGGCGAGCGGCACCAGGTCCGGGTTCGCGCGGACCTGCGCCAACTGCTCGGGGTGGCGCAGCAGGGCGAGCATCGTGTTGGCGATCAGATTGCTGGTGGTCTCCCCGCCCGCGAAGGCCATCTGGGTCAGCATCCCGACGAACTCCTCCTCGCTGACCGACTTCCCGATCTGGCCGCCCGCCAGCACGGAGCTGATCAGGTCGTCCTTCGGGTCGGCGGCGCGCTCGCGCACGAGCCCCGCGAGGTAGTCGTCCAACTTCACCAGGGACTGGAGGGAGGTGCGGTACTCGCGCTCCTCCTGCGCCGCGCCGAGGACCAGGTCGCCGACCCGGGCGTTCCAGTACCAGAAGGAGGGGCTGTGCGCCTGGGGGACGCCCAGCCAGCGGGCGAAGACCAGCGACGGCAGCGGCCGGGCGATGTCGGCGAGCAGGTCGCCGCTGGTGCCCGGCACCGAACGGCGGGTCAGCATGGCGCGGGTGGCCCGCTCGACGAAGGTGCGGTAGCGGGCGATGCCGCGCGCCGAGAACTGCTCCTGGAACACCTGGCGCAGTCGCCGGTGCTGCGGGGGGTCGTTGAAGACCATCCAGCGGGACAGGACGGAGAACGCCCGCTCGGTGTCCTCCCGGGCGCCCTCGGGGACGGCGTCCATCAGGGGGCCCACCCGCTCGGCGGAGACCGCCGGGTCGCGCAAGCAGTGCATCAACGGGCCGTGTCCCGTGACCAGCCAGGCCCGGTGCATGGTGCTCCAGTGGACCGGGTCGTGGTCGCGCAGCGCGTTCAGGTAGCCGTAGGGGTCGGCGTTGAGCTCCGGGTCGAGGAGGTAGCGCTCGGTGAAGGCGGGCCGCGTGGGCGCGGTCAGCAGGCTTGTGGGCGCGGTCAGCAGGGCGGCCGGGCCGCCCGCGGGAATCGTCGTGGTCATGCCCGGGTCTCCGTCCGGATGGCGTGCAGGAGGGAAGCGGTCCGGCCCAGCAGGGGCTCGGACATCAGCGACATGTGGTCGCCTTCGGTGACGTGCAGGGTCAGCCCGCCCAGGGCCTGCTCCCGCCAGCGTTCGACGTACTCGCGCAGGCCCACGTCGAGGCCGGGCATCGGCTCGTCGTCGGGCAGGGCCGCCGCGTGCGAGCCCACCACCAGGTGGACGTGGCCCGGGTAGGGCCGTACCTCGTAGTCGGCCAGGGCGGTGAGCAGCGAGTGCCACACCTCGATCGGCGCGTTCTCCACCAGGGCGGCCTCGCTCGGGCTCATGTCCGCGCTCAGCAGCAGGGCGGTCAGCTCGGCCGTCACCGCCTCGCGCTCCGCGCCGGGGGCCAGCGTGCGCAGCCGGTCGCGCAGCTCCTTGCCGGTGACCATCTTGGCGCTGACGTCGGCCAGTTGGGCGCGCGCCACCTCGCTGGGGAGGTAGGGCTCGATCAGGGTCAGCGGCGCGACCCGGTGACCGCCCTCGTGCAGCTGGGTGGCCATCTCCATGGCCAGGTTGGCGCCCATGGACCAGCCCAGCAGGTCGTACGGGCCGTCCCCGCCGTGCGCGGTCATCTCGGCGACGTAGTTGGCCGCGATGCCGGCCACCGTCGTCGGGTCCACGCCGCCGAGCAGGCCGCGCGCCTGGAAGGCGCGGACCGGTGTCCCCGCCGGCAGGGCGCGGGCCAGCCCCACGTACCAGGCGGCGCTGCCGCCCGTCGGGTGCACGCACCACAGTGGGTCGCCCGTTCCCTCGCGCAGCCGGACCTCGGAGGTCACGGCGACGGGCGCGGTGCTCGCCGCCGCCTCCTCGGCGCGGGCGGCGAGCTGGGCGATCGTCGGCAGCTCGATCAGGTCGCGCACGGAGACGCTCAGCCCGCGGGCCGCCGCCCGGGCGGCCACCCGGACGGTGGAGAGCGAACTCCCGCCGATCCGGAAGAAGTCGTCGTGGACGCCGAGCTCCGCCGTGCCCAGTACGTCGCGCCACACCTCGGCGAGCACTTCCTCGGTCGGCGTGCGCGGAGCGGTGAACTCGGCGTCCACGTCCGAGCGTTCCAGTGGCAGCGGCAGGGCTCGCCGATCCACCTTCTTGCTGCTGTTCAGGGGCAGTTCGTCGAGGAAGACGAAGCGCGCGGGCACCATGTAGGCCGGCATCCTGGCGCGCAGCGCCTGGCGGATCCCCTCCGCGTCCGGCGCGCACCCGGGCTCCGGGACGACGTAGGCGACCAGCGCCGGATCGCCCGGCAGGTCACGGCGCAACAGCACCACCGCCTTGTTCACCTCGGGCAGCTCCCGCAACCCGCATTCCAGCTCGCCCAGTTCGATGCGGAAGCCGCGCAGCTTGACCTGGTTGTCCCGGCGGCCGAGGCACTCGATGCTCCCGTCGGCGTGGTAGCGGCCGAGGTCGCCGGTGCGGAAGAGCCGGCCGCCGGGGGCGCCGTAGGGGTCGGGCACGAAGGTGGTGGCCGTCAGCGCCGGCCGGTTCAGGTAGTACAGGCCGACGGCGTCACCGCCGAGGCAGATCTCGCCGGGCACCCCGACCGGAAGCGGTTCGAGGTCCCGGTCCAGGACGTAGACCTGGCTGTTGCGGATCGGCGGACCGATCGGCGGGAGCCCCGTCCCGGCCACGCACACCTCGGCGCAGGACCACACCGAGGTCTCGGTCAGGCCGTAGGAGTTGATGAACATCCGGCCGGGGGACCAGACATCCGACATCTCGGCCGTGGGCGCCTCGCCGCCGGTGACGATGGTGTGCAGCAGCGGCAGCGGATCGCCCTGCTCCGCGAGCACCGCGAGGGTGCTCGGCGGCAGCGCGGCCGCGGTGACCCCGTACCGGTGCAGGGTCGCGACCAGGTCCGGGCCGGGCATCAGGGCCTCCTTGGGCGCGGTGCACAGCCGCGCCCCGTTGGCCAGGGCCCAGGTCAGCTCGCTGACGAACACGTCGAAGCTGAAGGAGGCGAACTGCAGCACCCGGTCCGCGGGTCCCGGGGCGAAGACGTCCCGCTGGCCGTGGATCAGGTTGCTCAGGCCCCGGTGCGGGACCGCCGCGCCCTTGGGGCGGCCCGTCGAACCCGAGGTGTAGAGCACGTAGGCGGTGTTGTCCGGGCCCGTACCGGCCACCGGGACGCCGCCGGAGCCCGCGCACTGGGCGGGTACGTCGACCAGCACGACGGGGCCTTCGAAGGGCACCCGGCCCGCCAGCGCGGACTGGGTGAGCAGCACCCGCATCCCGCTGTCCCCGGCGACGAACTCCAGCCGCTCGGTGGGGTGTTGCGGATCCAGCGGGAGGAAGGCGCCGCCCGCCTTGAGGACCGCCAGCACGGAGCGCACCATGTCCGGCCCCCGGTCCGCGCAGATCCCGACGATCACCTCCGGGCCCACGCCCAGCTCCCGCAACCGGCCCGCCAACACCCCCGCCGACGCGTCGAGTTCGCCATAGGTGACCTCGCGCTCCGGATGCGTGACGGCGACCGCGTCCGGAGTGCGCAGCGCGTGCTCCGCGATCCACTCCTGGAACATCCGGGGGTCGTTGTCCACCACCGGACCGCGCGCCCACTCCACCAGCGCCCGCTCCCGGGCCGCGCCGCGCAGCACGGGCCGCGCCACCGGCCCGTCGGGGTCACCGACCATGGTCTCCAGCAGCGCGCACACCGCGTCGGCCAGCTGTTCGGCGGTGGCCGGGTCGACCCGGGTCGTATCGGCGTCGACCGTGAAGCCCTGCACGCTCACGTTGATGTTGAGCGGGAACATCGTCCGGGCGATCTCCTCCGACTCGTCCCAGGTGTCCCCGGAGAGCCGGTGGAAGTTGATGTAGTTGAAGAGCACGTCGACCAGACCGGGCTCGTCCGGCCGCAGCCGGCCCAGCCGGGCCAGCGGCACCCGGCGGTGTGGCATCAGGTCCTGCTCCGCGGCGAACACCTCGCGCACCAGGTCCAGCCAGCTCTCCCCGGTCCGCCGGATCCCGAACGGCACGGTGTTGAGGAACAGCCCGCGCATCCGGTCCGCGCCGCTCTCCTCCGGGCGGCCGTTGGTGACCAGGCCGATCGAGTGCCCGGCGGACCCGCCGTCGGTGTCCGCCTCGGCGTCCGTGAACAGGCCCATCGCGTGGTGGAAGGCCGCCAGCAGTACGGTCCGGCGCGGAACGCCCGCGCGCTGGGCGAGTTGCCCGATCGGCTCGGCCAGCGCCGCGTAGGAACGCCGGATCTCGATGATGGCGGCGTCGCCGTCGACCGGCCCGCCCGAGCGGCGGCCGAAGCGCACCGGCCGCAGGTCGTCCAGCTGGGCGCTCCAGAACTTCAGGCTCTCCTCCGAGTCCACCGCCGCCCGCTCCAGGGCGACGTACTCCGCGAACCGGGGCGAGGGCGGCAGGCTCGGCTCCCGCCGGCCCTGGGCCACCACCTGGCGGTGCAGGTCGAGGACGTCGGCGATGAGCGAGGTCAGGCTCCAGCCGTCCAGCACGATGTGGCAGTCGGTGACCGTGAACCGCAGCTCGTGGTCGCCGACGTGGTGCAGGTGCAGTCGGACCAGGGGCGCCGTCGCCAGGTCGAAGCGGCGGGCGAACTCCTCCCGCACGTACGCCTTGACCGTCGCCCGCTGCCGCGCCCGGTCCTGGCCGCGCAGGTCGACGTAGCCCACCCGCAGGTCGGCCGTCGGACGCACCAGCTGGATCGGCTCGGAGAAGGACACCAGGTCGACGGAGGAGCGCAGGATGTCGTGGGCGCGCACCACCGCGTCCACGGCGCTCTGGAAGGCGGCGAGGTCGAAGCCCTCGGGCACGGTGATCTTGAGGTCGGTGACGTTGTGGTACGCCCCGCGCTCCGGGTCCGCCAGCATCTCGTGCAACATGCCGGTCTGCAGGAAGGTGAGCGGGTAGGCGTCGACGAGACCGTCCGGCAGCCGCGCCGCGTCCGCCGGGTCCAGCTGCGAGAACGGCGCGACCGGAGGCGGACCCGCCGGGTCCTCGGCCTCCCGCACCGCGGCGGCCAGGTCGGCCAGGGTCCGGGCCCGGAAGAGGTCCGCCACGCTCAGGCCCAGCCCGGCCGAGCGGGCCCGGCCGATCACCCGCAGGGCCAGGATGGAGTCCCCGCCGAGGTCGAAGAAGTTCGCGGTCCGGCTGATCCGCTCGGCGCCCAGGACCTCCGACCAGATGCCGGCCAGCGCCTCCTCGACCGCGCCCTCGGGCGCCGTGAAGTCGGCCGGGGCCGCGGCCCCCTCGGCCGCCACCGCGATCAGGGCCGCACGGTCCACCTTGCCGTTCGCGGTGATCGGCAGCTTGGCGTGCCGCACGAACAGGGCGGGGACCATGTACTCCGGCAGCGTCAGGCGCAGCCGGTCCCGCAGGTCCGCCGCGTCCAGCGGCCGCCCCTCGCTCAGCACCACGTGGGCCACCAGCCGGGCGCCGCCGTGCCCGTCGGGCCGGGCCACCACCGAGGCGTCCCGCACCCCGGGCAGCACCCGCAGCGCGGTCTCGATCTCGCCCGGCTCGATCCGGAAGCCGCGGATCTTCACCTGGTGGTCGGCGCGGCCCGCGTAGGCGAGCTGTCCGTCGGGGAGCACCCGCACCAGGTCACCCGTGCGGTACATCCGGGCCGCGGCCCCGCCCGGCGCCGAGGCCGGGGCGAAGGGGTCCGACGGGAAGCGCTCGGCGGTCAGCTCCGGCCGGTTGCGGTAGCCGCGGGCCACGCCGCCGCCGGCGACGTACAGCTCGCCGACCGTGCCCCGGGGCACCAGCCGGCCCGTCCGGTCCAGGACGTACCCGTGCTGCCCGGCCAGTGGGCGGCCGATCGGGGAGTAGACCGGCGCGACCGTGTCCGCCTCGGTGATCAACCGGTAGGTGACGTGCACGGTGGTCTCGGTGATGCCGTACATGTTCACCAGCGCGGGCCGCCCCTCGGCCGGCCCGGCGAACCAGTCCCGGTAGTCCCGGGCGTCGAAGGCGTCCCCGCCGAACACGACGGTGCGCAGCGCCAGTTCGGCGAAGTCCGCGCCCTGCTGCGCCAGGTGCGCCCGCAGCCCCTTGAAGGCCGCCGGGGTCTGGTTGAGCACGGTCACGCGCTCCGCGCGCAGCACGGCGTGCACCGCGGCCGGGTCGCGCACCTCGTCCTCGGTCAGCACCACCACCCGCCCGCCGGAGGTGAGCGGACCCCACAGCTCCCACACGGAGAAGTCGAAGGCGGGGGAGTGCAGCAGGGTCCAGACGTCGTCGGGGCCGAAGTCGAAGTGGTGGTCGGCCGCGCCCAGCAACCAGGCCAGGTTGGCGTGCGTGACCTCGACGCCCTTGGGCTGCCCGGTGGAGCCGGAGGTGTAGATGACGTAGGCGAGCGCGTCGGGACCCGGGACCACCCGGGCCAGGTCGTCGGCCGCGCCGGCCGCCGGTTCGGGGGAGGACCCGGGTTCCGACAGCGGGATCACCCCCACCGCCAGCCCCTCCACCGCCGCGCGCCCGATGTCGTCGGTGACCACCCACTCCACCCCGGCGTCGGTGACGGTGAACTCCCGCCGGGCCCGCGGGTGCGCCGGGTCCAGCGGCAGGTACGCCGCCCCCGCCCGCCACACCCCGAGCAGTGCCACGGCCAGGTCGACCGAGCGGCCCAGGCACACCCCGACCAGGGACTCCGGGCCGATCCCGGCGGCCCGCAGCCGCCGGGCCAGCGCCCGGGAGGCCGCGTCCAGCTCGGCGTAGGTCAGGGCGCGGCCGCCGCCGGAGACGGCCACGGCGTCGGGCGTGCGCCGCACGTGCTCCGCCAACCGCTCGCACGCGAGCCGGGGAGCCGAGGCTTCGGCGGCCGCGGCCGCCCGCGGCCCCTCGACGCTCGCCGCGGGCCGGTTCGCCGGGCCCTCGGGGCCGAGCAGCTCCGCGAGCTCCGTGTCCGTGAGCAGCGTCGTCCGGCTCAGCGGGACGGACGGCGTACGGGTGAAGGCCCGCAGGACCGCCACCGTGTGCTCCGCCAGCCGGGCGATCGACTCCGCCGCGAAGAGGTCGGGACGGTAGACCAGGCGCAGGCTCTGGCGGCCCCCGTCGTCCAGGACGTCCAGCGTCAGGTCGAACTTGGCGGTCGTCAGGTCGATCGGGAAGGGCGCGGCGGTGGCCCCGCCCAGCGCGTACTCGCCCCGCTCGGCCGCGGTGTGCGTGAACAGCACCTGGAACAGCGGATTGCGCGACAGGTCCCGGTCGGGACTCAGCTCGTCCACCACCCGCTCGAAGGGCAGCGTCTGGTGCGAGAGCGCCCCCAGCACGCTCTCCCGGGTCCGGGCGAGCAGCTCGTCCCCGGTCGGGTCCCCCGCCAGGTCGGTCCGTACGACCAGGGTGTTCACGAAGAAGCCGACGAGCTGCTCGGTCTCCGGCCGCTCGCGGTTGGCGACGACCGTGCCGATCGCGATGTCGTCCTGCCCGCTGTGGAAGCCCAGGGCGGCCTGGAACGCGGCCAGGGTGGTCATGTAGGCGGTGGTGTCGGTCCGCCGGCCCACTTCCGCCAGCGCCCGCGTCAGCTCGGCGGGCAGCTCCACGGTGTGCGCGGCGCCGGCGTAGGAACGGGTGGTCGGGCGCGGGTGGTCCAGGGGGAGTTCGAGCGGGGTGAGGCCCGCCAGGGCGGAGCGCCAGTAGGCGATGTCCGCGCTCTCGTCGCGGCCGCGCTGCCAGATCGCGTAGTCCGCGTAGGAGATCGGCGCCGGGTCGGCGGGCGGCGCGGTGCCCGCGGACCGGGCCGCGTGGAAGGCGCGCAGGTCCCGCATCAGCAGGTCGAGGGACCAGCCGTCCGCGACGATGTGGTGCAGGGCCAGGACCAGCACGTGCTCCTCGGCCGCGACCCGCACCAGCGTGGCGCGGAACCCCGGCTCGACGGCCAGGTCGAAGGGGCGCAGCGCCGCCGTGCGCACGGCCTCGGCCACGGCGGCGGCGTCCGCCCCCTCGGGCAGCTCCACCAGGTGCAGGCCGGCGCCGTCGGCGGGCAGCACCTCCTGGGCCGGTACGCCCTCCACGTCCGGGAAGACCACCCGCAACTGCTCGTGGCGCACGACCAGGTCGCCGACCGCCGCGTCCAGCGCGGGCAGGTCCAGCGGGCCGGTGAAGCGCCAGGCGGCGGGCATCAGGTACTCGACGCCCCGGGGGTCGAGCCGGTGGAGGAAGTAGAGGCCCTGCTGGGCGGAGGAGAGCGGGACGCGCTCCGGTCGGGGCGAGACCCGGGGGATGCCCGCCGCCGCGGCGGCGCCGGCCCGGCCGCGGAGTCTGCGTTCCAGCAGTTGCCGGGCCGCCGGGGAGAGTCCGCCCTGAGCGGTGGAGGGTTCGACCTGTGAAGTGGTCATGGGAATGCGGTCCTATCTCGTCTCAGAAGTCAGCCGTCAGGGACAGGTCGATCTCGTCGTCGCTCATCCCGGCGATCTCCTCGAACAGCCGCTGCTCCACCAGTGCGGCGAGCAGTTCGACCGTCGGGTGCTCGAACAGGTCACGGACCTGGACCGGGCAGTCGAAGGCGGCGCGGAGCCGGGAGGCCACCGCCACGGCGCGCAGCGAGTGCCCGCCGAGGGCGAAGAAGTCCTCCTGGACCCCGATCCCGGGCAGGTCCAGCACCTCGGCCCAGATCTGGGCCGTCACCTCTTCGGTGGGGGTCCGCGGTGCCACGGAGGCTGCGGGCGCGGGGAGTTCGGGCTCCGGCAGCGCCGCGGTGTCGGTCTTGCCCTGCACGGTCAGGGGCAGGGAGTCCAGGACCACGAAGGCGGCCGGGACCATGTAGCCGGGCAGCCGGGTGCGGCACCAGGCGGCCAACTCCTCGGCTCCCAGGCCCGCTCCGGCCACGTAGCCGACGAGGGCGCGGTCCCCGCGCAGTTCGCGGACCAGGACGGCGGCTCCGCTGACGCCCGCGCACTGTTCGAGGACGGCCTCGATCTCGCCGGGTTCGATGCGGAAGCCGCGGATCTTGACCTGGTGGTCGGTCCGCCCGAGGAACTCCAGCTCCCCGTCCGGCCGTCGGCGCACCAGGTCGCCGGTGCGGTAGAGCCTGCCGCCGGTGGCGCCGTACGGGTCGGGGACGAAGCGCTGGGCGGTCAGGGCGCTCTGGCCGAGGTAGCCGCGCGCCAGTTCGGCGCCGCCGACCAGGAGTTCGCCCGGCACGCCGACCGGGACCAGCTCGTCGTGCGCGTCGACGACGTAGAGCCGCCGCTCGCCCCAGGCCCGGCCGATCGGCACCCGGCCCGCGACCGGTCCGGTGACCAGGTGGGACGTGGCCGAGATGACGGACTCGGTGGGGCCGTAGGTGTTCTCGACGGGCACGTCGGGCAGGTGGGCGAACCACCGCTCCAGCGGCGCCGAGGGCAGCGCCTCCCCGCCGGTCACCACCAGCCGCAGGCTCTTGAGGTCGCCGGCCACCGCGTCGAGGCGGGCGGCGATCTCCTCCCAGTAGGAGGGAGTGACCTCCATGACGGTCACTCCCTCCGCCCGGACCCGCTCGGCGAGTTCCTCCACCGTCCACACCTCGTCCGGCCGGATCACCACCGTGCCCCCGGCGGCGAGTGCGGGCAGGATCTGTTCGAGGGAGGCGTCGAAGGAGTGGGAGGCGAAGTTCAGCACCCGGTCCTCGGCGCTCACCCCGAACCGCTCGCCGGCCGCGCGGACGTGCGCGGCCAGCGCGTGGTGCTCCACGCCGACCGCCTTGGGGCGGCCCGTGGAGCCGGACGTGAAGATGACGAAGGCCAGTTCGCGCGGGTCGGGTGCGTGCCGGGGCGCGTCCGGATCGGGCCGCACGTCCTCCACGCGGAGCACCGGGCGGCCCAGCGCCGCCGCCAGGTCGGCGGTCGGGCCGTCCGTCACGACGTACCCGACCCCGGCCCGCTCCACCATGAAGCGCAGCCGCTCCTCGGGCAGGTGCGGGTCCAGCGGTACGTACACCCCGCCCGCCCGCCAGATCGCGGCCATCGCCGTCACCGACCAGGTGCTCCGGCGCAGGCACACCCCGACCGGGGTGTGCGGGGCCGCCCCGGCGGCGGCCAGCGCCCGGGCCAGGCCGCCGGTCAGGGCGTCCAGCTCGCCGTAGCGCACGCTGTCCTGCCCGCACACCAGGGCCACCGCACCGGCCTCGCCCCGCACGGTGAAGGGCGGCGCGGTGGCGACCGCCGGCGACCCCGCGGCCCCTGCCGTGAGCGCGGCGCGCTCGGCGGCGGACAGGAGCTCCAGGCGCCCGACGGGCCGCCCCGGGTCGGCCACGACCGCGGCCAGCACCCGGCCCACGTGCCCGGCGAAGCGGGTCACCGTCTCGGGGTCGAAGAGGTCGCTCGCGTACTCCACGTTCAGCGCGAACCGGTCCGGATAGAGCAGGAAGGTGGCCGTGAGGTCGAACTTCGCCGAACGCCACGGCAGGACGAAGTGCTCCACCTCCAGCCCCGCGACCCGCGGCCCGCCGGTGGCGCTCTCCTGTACGTCGAACATCACCTGGAAGAGCGGATTGCGCGACGGGTCCCGCTCCGGACGCAGCTGCTCCACCAGCCGCTCGAAGGGCACCTCCTGGTGGTCGAAGGCCCCGAGCACCGACTCCCGGACCCGACCGAGGAACTCCTCGAAGGTCGGCTCGCCCGACAGATCGGCCCGCAGCACCACCGTGTTCACCAGCAGCCCGACCAGCCGCTCCAGCTCCACCTGGCCGCGACCCGCCACCGGGGTGCCCACCGCGAGGTCCCGCTGGCCCGACCAGCGGGCCAACACGACCTGGGTCACCGCCAGCAGCACCATGAACCGGCTCACCCCGAACCGGCGGGTCAGCTCGCCCAGCCCGGCCGCCAGCTCCGCGGGCAGGTCCACCTCGACGGCGCCGCCCCGGCCCGACCAGAGCGCCGGACGCGGCCGGTCCGTCGCCAGCTCCAGCGCCGGCACCCCGGCGAGGTGGCGCTCCCAGTAGTCCAGCTGTCGCTCCAGCACCTCGCCGCTCAGCCGGTCGCGCTGCCAGACGGAGTAGTCCCCGTACTGCACCGGGACCGGCTCCAGCGCCGCCGGCTCCCCGGCCAGCCGGGCCCGGTAGCAGGCCGACAGCTCGCCGATGATGATGTCCTTGGACCACCCGTCGGTGGCCGCGTGGTGGAACGAGAGGACCGCGACGTGGTCCTGCGGCCCCAGCTCCCACACCCCGGCCCGCAGCAGCGGCGGGTGCTCCAGCGCGAACCGCCGGGTCGCGAAGGCGAAGGCCTGCTCGCGCACCTCCTCGATCCGTACCGACTCCTCGCCGGGCGCGGCCGCGCGCCATTCCAGCGGTACGCCGACTCCCTCCACCACCTGCTGCACGGGCCGCCCGTCCCGCTCGGTCAGCGCCGTGCGCAGTGCCTCGTGCCGGGCGAGCACCTCGTCCAGGGCGCCCTGCCAGGCCGCCCGGTCCAGGCCGCCGCGCATCCGCCAGGAGAACCACAGCACGTACGCGTCACCGGCGTCGGACATCCGGTCCAGGAACCACATGCGCTCCTGGGCGAAGGACTGCGGCAGCGGCCCGGAGCGGTCCACCGGGACCACCGCGGCCGCCCCGGCCTGCCGGGCCGCCGCCACCAGCGGCCCGAAGGAGCGGATGCTGGGGTTCTCGAACAGGGTGCGCAGCTCCACCTCGCGGCCGAGCCGCTCGGCGATCCGCGAGACCGCCATGGTGGCCAGCAGCGAGTGCCCGCCCAGGTCGAAGAAGCCGTCGTCGATGCCGACCCGGTCCACGCCCAGCACCTCGGCCCAGATCCCGGCGACGACCCGCTCGGTCTCGTTGCGCGGGGCGATGAACTCCGCGCCGCTCGCGGCCCGGTCGCGGTCCGGGCGCAGGGCCGGCAGCGCGCCACGGTCGAGCTTGCCGGAGGCGTTCACCGGGAGCGCGTCGAGGGCCACGAAGTCCGCGGGCACCGCGTAGTGCGGCAACCGCTCGGCGCAGAAGGCGCGCAGGACGGGGGCCGGGACCGGGCCGTCGGCGCCCACCACGTAGCCGGCCAGCTCCGTACCGCCCTGGGCGTCCGGGCCGGCGGCCACCGCGGCCGCCACCACCCCCGGGCACTCCAACAGGACGGCCTCGACCTCGCCGAGCTCGATGCGGAAGCCGCGGATCTTGACCTGGTCGTCGGTCCGACCGAGGAACTCCAGCTCCCCGGTGGGCAGTCGGCGCACCAGGTCGCCCGTGCGGTAGAGCCGCCCGCCGTCCCCGCCGAAGGCGTCGGGCACGAACCTGGCCGCGGTGAGAGCGGGCCGGCCGAGATAGCCGCGGGCCAACTCCGCTCCGCCGAGCAGCAGCTCGCCGGCGACCCCCTCGGGGACCAGCTCGTCCCGCTCGTCCACGACGTACGCCCGGCGACCGCCCAGCGGGCGGCCGATCGGCACCCTGGCCGCCGCCGCGTCACCGGGCGCCGGGTGCGCGATGTCGTGGACGGTCGCGGTGACGGTGGTCTCGGTCGGGCCGTAGGCGTTGACCACCCGTACCCCCGGCACCCGGGCCCGCCAGGCGGCCAGCGCACCCGCCGGGACGGACTCCCCGCCCAGGATCAGCAGGCGCAGGGAGGCCAGCGCCCGCGCCGAGGCGTCGGTGAGGGAGAAGGCGAGCTCGGTCCAGTAGGTCGGCGGCAGGTTCACGACGGTGATCCCGTGCCGCTCGACGATCGCGGGCACCCGGTCGGGCAGCCACTGCTCGTCGGGCCGGATGATCAGGGTCGCCCCGCACCCCAGCGCCGTCAGCAGCTGGTCCAGGGACGCGTCGAAGGAGAAGGACGAGAAGGCGAGCACCCGGTCGGCCGCGGTGATCCCGAACTCCGCCCGCGCCGCGCCGACATGGGCGGCCATCGCCCCGTGCTCCACGCCGACCGCCTTGGGGCGGCCGGTGGAGCCCGAGGTGAAGATGACGTACGCCAGCTCCCGCGGATCCGGTGCGTACCGGGGCGCCGCCCCGTCCGCGCCCGACCCGGGCCGCACGTCCTCCACGACCAGCACGGGCGCGCCCAGTTCCGCCGCCGTCGGCCGGGTCGCGGCATCGGTCAGCACGCACCGCACCCCCGCCTCCTCGGTCATGAACCGCAGTCGGTCGGCGGGCAGTTGACGATCCATCGGGACGAAGACCCCGCCCGCCCGCCAGATCGCGACCATCGCGGCCACGGACGCGCTGCCGCGCCGCATGCACACCCCGACCGGGGTGCCGGGGCGGACCCCCGCCCCGATCAGGGCCGCGGCCAGGTCACCGGTCAGCGCGTCCAGCGCGCCGTAGGTCAAGGACTCGCCGCCGCAGACCAGGGCCGGCGCCTGCGGGGCTCCGGACACGGCGAAGGGCGCGGCGGCAACGGCGGACCCGGCGCCCGGGCCGGCCGCCAGCGCCACCAGGCGCCGGGCCTCCCCGCCGGGCAGCGGTTCCAGCTGCCGGGCGAGCGCCTCGACCGAAGCCGTGGGCGCGGCCACCACCGCGCGCACCAGGGCGACGTACCCCTCGGCGAACCGTTCCATCGTGGCGTCGTCGAACAGGGTGGTGGAGTACTGGAGCATCGCCGCGACGCCGCCGCCCGCGCGCAGGCTCAGGTCGAGGAAGACGTCGAGCCCGGTGCCGCCGAGCGGCGTGGGGACGAGGGCGACGTCCAGGTCGCCCAGGCGCGCCGGGGCGGGGGCGTTGTTGAGGAGGGTGAAGGAGGCCTGCGCGAGCGGGTGCCGGGACAGGTCGCGTTCGGTGACCACCTCGCCGACCACGCGGTCGAAGGGGGCGTCGGCGTGCGAGAAGTCCTTCAGCGCCCCGGTCCGCACCCGCGCCAGCAGCTCCGCGAACGTCGGGTCCCCCGACAGGTCGGTGCGCAGCACGATGGTGTTCACGAAGGGGCCGATCAGCCCGGAGACCCCGGGCCGGCCGCGGTCGGCGAGCGTGGTGCACACCGCGATGTCCCGGCGGCCCGAGTACCGGCCCAGCAGGGCCTGGTAGACGGAGAGCAGCAGCATGTAGCGGGTCGCGCGGTGCTCCCGGGCCACCCGGTCGACCTCGGCGACCAGCGCGGCCGGCAGCTCGAAGCGGACCACGTCCCCCGAGCCGTCCCAGAACGCGGGCCGGGGCCGGTCGGTGGGCAGCGCCAGCGGGGTCGACCCGGCCAGCCGCTCGCGCCAGTACCCCAGCAGCCGCTCCATGCGCGGACCGGCGAGCCGCTCCGCCTCGGCGCCGGCGACATCGGTGTACTGGAGGGCGGGCGTCGCCACGGCCTGTCCGCGGTAACCGGCGTCCAGTTCGCGCAGCATCACGTCCCAGGACCAGCCGTCGACCGCGATGTGGTGGACCACGACGAGCAGCAGGTGCTCCCGCGGGCCGAGCCGGGCGAGGGTGGCCCGCACCGGGTGCTCCGTGGCCAGGTCCAGGGGGCGGGACAGCTCCCGCTCGAAGACCTCGGCGGCGTCGGCGGCCGGGGTCGGCTCCAGGGTGATCGCCCGGGCCGGGTCCACCCGCGGTACGGGCTCCCCGTCCACCGCGGTGAAGCGGGTGCGCAGCACCTCGTGCCGCGCGACGACCCCCGTCAGCGCCCGCTCCAGCGCGGGGACGTCGAGGGCGCCTCGGATCCGCAGTGCCAGGGGGAGCAAGGAGTCGGTGGAACCTCGGGTGAGCTGGTCGAGGAACCACAGCCTGCGCTGCGCGAACGATGCCTTCACTGCGGGCCTCCAAGCGGTGTTTTCCACAACACTGCTGTCTGCGAAGGCCGGTCAGTAGGGAAGAAGAAGCAGCCCCGCACGCAGCCGGTGGGGGTAGAAAGCGCAACGGCGGCGCCGCCCGGACGCCTTCGCGCTCGGGCGGGCCGCCGCCGCGGGGGTGCGTGGTCCCGGGTCGGACACGGGGGAGCCCGGCCGGGACCACGCGGCTCAGGGGGTGTCGCCGCCGCCCGGGACCGGGGGCGCGCCGCCCTCGTCGACCGCCACGAAGCGCAGCTCCGAGGTGTAGGCGGCGCCCTGGTCGTCGGTCAGCCACGCCTGCTCGGGGCTGGGCAGCATCTCGGTGATCACGGCGCGGCCGCCCGGGTCGTTGCGGGCCAGCCTGCGCAGCGCCTTGGCCAGGATGTTGAGGTACACCGGGCTGTCGAAGTCGACGTAGAACGGCCGGGTCTCGGTGGGCAGGACCACGAACACGAACCGCGGCAGCCCGTGCCGTTCGCGCCACTGGCGGGCCCGCACGAAGCGACGGGCCTCGTCCTTCTCGTCCGCGAAGTCGATCCCGTCCTGGGGCAGCCGCCAGGTCTCCCGGGCCACCACCAGCCGGTCGACGGTGACCCGCGGCGCGTGCTCCGCGTCCTCCGGCAGGATCTGGAACAGGTCCATCGCCAGGGTGGTCAGGACGTGCGCGAACACGTCCACCGCCGCGAACGCGGCGCCGTCGGGCAGCACCACCCGCAGCTCGCCGTCCTCACCGCGGGTCACCGTGACGTCGGCGCTCAGGACCGAACGCGCCCGGGCCGGATCGGCGGTGAAGTCGACCAGCGCGACCTGGTAGTCCTCGGGCCGCACCAGGGCGTGCCGGGTGCGCACCGACAGGCGCGAGCGGTGCTCCTTGGGCAGCAGGGGCATCAGCCGGGGGCCGGGGTGGTCGCGGTCGGTCAGCGCGATCAGCTCGCCGGCATCGGGGTGCTGGTGGACGAAGAGCGAGGAACCCAGCGTGTTGGCGGCCAGGTGCAGCTCGCCCAGCACGAGTTCGAACTCGCCGCGAGCCACCGCGTCCGTGCCGGTCGCCGCGATCATGATGTCGGGGCTCAGATAGCGGGCGGCCGTCCAGCCGCCGGGCACACCGCCCGCCCGGCCGCCCCCGACCGGGTCGGCGCCCTCGCCGAACCGCTCGGCCACCGGCCCCGCGATGTCGGCCAGCGTCAGCCGGACCCGGCGGGCGTCCGGCGGCGGCGACAGGATCGCCGCCCACCGCGCCCGGAACTCCCTCTGCAGCTCCTGCGTTTCGGTGCGAGCCGCCCCGTGCAGGATCGGCATGCAGGCGAACCAGAAGGCGGCCAGGTCCACCGGCCCCCGCTCCGCGAGACGCTCGTACACCGGCTTCGCCCGGTCCATCACGGCCTCGGCCAGCCGGGCGGTGAGCCAGCCCGCACTGGTGAGCAGCGGTTCCAGCGGGGCGAGGGCCTCGTGGACGACCCGGCCCAGCCGGGCGCTCGCCGAGCGCCGGCAGTCGGAGTACACCAGGGCCCGGCACGGCGCCGTACCGGCCGACTTCTCGCGGACGGCCGCGGTCTCGGTCAGCGCGACGAACTCGCCCTCCAGGGCGGCCATCGCCTCGACCAGGGCCTCGGGACCCGTGGCGGCCGCCACCGCGTCCCGGCCCCGCTCCAGCACGTCCAGGGCGGCCAGGGCGCGCCCGCGCGCCGCCTCGTCGCCGATCCGGTGCAGCCACGAGCGCAGGAACAGCTCGGGGCGCGCGTCGGCGGGCACCTCCAGCTTCCACACCACCCACCTGCGGCTCACCAGGCCCGCCAGCTCGGCCACGACGTCCGTACCGGGCAGTGCGGCCGCGATCTCCCGCGCGCTGCGCACGCCGTCGCACAGGGCCAGCACGGCCGCGGCGCCGTCCCCGGCGAGCTGCGGCGGGCGACCGGGGACCAGCACCTCGGCGCCCGCGGCGCCCTCGACGTCCGCGAGGCGGACGAAGGGCACCCGGCGCGGTGCCACCCACTGGCGCAGCCCGGGGTCGGCCCCGATCGTCGCCGCGAGCGCGTCGACGGCCCAACTGGCGAAGTACACCTGGGAGTCGGCGACCAGGCCGGTCCCGGGGTCGACGACGATGCCGTCCGGGCCCGTGCCCTCCAGGTCCCAGCGGCCCCAGCCGACGGGGCCGAAGAAGCCGATGGTGTCGTTCTTGACGCAGAACCGCTGCCAGTAGTGCGCGACGAGCTCCTCGCGCTGGCGGGGCATGCTGGTGCGGGAGGCCGCGGTCGGCGTCCAGTTCAGGAACGGCGCGATCCCGGAGTTCAGCACCGGCCGGTTCTGCCAGGCCACGGCCTCCCGGAAGGCGGGCAGCCGGGCGATGTCCTGGAGGGCCCGCGCGTTGTCCACCGCGGCTTCGGCGAACAGCGCGCCGAACTCGTTCCAGCCCTCCCCGGCCAGCTGCTCGCCCTCGGGGAACTTGTCGGCCGCCGCGGCCAGTCCGGCCGGGGCCAGCCGCAGCACGCCCCGGGCCGGGAAGCCCGGCCCGCGCAGCGCGAACTGCTCCCACAGCCGCCAGCGGCCGCCCGGCAGGTAGGTCTCGCTCATGGTCTGCCCCTCACGCCTGGACGAGGTCGGCGTCGACGACGGACGCCAGGTCGGCGGGGGAGGGGTAGGCGAAGACCAGCGCGACCGGCACCTCGACGCCCACCGCCTCCTCGATCCGCGCGGTGATGCGGAAAGCGGTCAGCGAGTCCCCGCCCCACTCGTAGAAGTCGCTGTCCTCGTTCAGGTCCGCCTCGCCCAGGGTGTCGCGGTAGATGTCGAGCACCAGCTCCGTCAGCGCGGCACCGGTCAGGGTCGGGTTCAGGGACGTGGTCATGAGATCTCCTCCAGATACGGTTCGGTGGCCGCGGCGGCGGTGAGCGCCGCGGTGGTGTTGCCGCCCGAGACGATGGCGACGGCGCGCCCGGCGCCCCGGCCCGCGCGCAGCGCCCCGGCCAGGGCGACGGCGCCGCTCGGTTCCGCCTCGACCCCGCGCCGGCGCAAGAAGGCGGCGGCGGCCAGGATCTCGGCGTCGGACACGGCGATCAGGTCGTCGACCCGGTCCCGGATGACGGGGAAGGTCACCGCGCCCGGCTGCTGGGCGCGCAGTCCGTCGGCGACGGTCTCGCTCGGCGCCAGCCGGACGGGCCGGCCCGCCGCCAGCGAACGGGCGTACCGGGGCGTCGCGGCGGGCTCCACGCCCACCACCCGGACCCGGTGCCCGTGGGCGGAGAGGCAGACCCCGGCCAGCAGCCCGCCCCCGCCGGTCGGCACGTAGACGGTCTCGACGTCGGGCACCTCGGCCAGGATCTCCGCCCCGACCGTGCCCTGCCCGGCGATCACGAGCTCGTGGTCCGAGGACGGCACGAAGACCGCGCCGCTCTCCCCGGCCAGCTCCAGCGCCCGCAGGTCCCGCTCGGCCACCCCGCCCGGCACGGACACGATCCGCCCGCCCAGCGCCCGGATCAGCGCGGCCTTGGCCGGGCTGGCCCCGGCCGCCATCACGACGGTGACCTCGACCCCCAGCGGGGCGGCGAGCCGGGCCAGCGCGATCCCGTGGTTCCCGGAGGACCCGGTGACGATCCGGTCCGCGCCGAGCGCCAGGACGGCGTTGGCGGCCCCGCGCACCTTGAACGAGCCACTGTGCTGCAGGTGTTCGGCCTTCAGCAGCAGCGCGCATTCCGAGCGCCGCCGTCCCGGGCCGCCCAGCCCCGGCAGCAGCGGGGTGCGCCGTACGTGTCCCGCCAGGCGTTCGACGGCCGCGTCCACGTCCGCCGGGCCCAGGGTGTCGATGGTCGTGACGCTCATGACCGGGTGCCTCCGCTTTCGGCCAGGGCGCGGCGGTCGGCCTTGCCCCCGCGGGTGGTGGGTAGTTCGGCCAGCCGGACGAACCGGCGCGGCATCAGGTGCGGCGGCAGGGTGGTCCCCAGATGCGCCCGCAAGGCCGTGTCGGGAACGGCGGGGTCCCCGGTGACGTGCGCGGTCAGGAACACCCGCCCCTGCGCGTCGGTCGCGGAGGTGACCACGGCGCCCGTCACGGCGGCGTGGGCCAGCAGCGCGCCCTCGACCTCGGCCGGGTCCACGCGGTAGCCCCGGATCTTCACCTGTCGGTCGCCGCGCCCCAGGTAGGCCAGCCCCCCGGGGCCGCCGCGGGCCAGGTCGCCGGTCCGGTAGAGCCGGGCGCCCGGCGGCCCGAGCGGGTCCGGCACGAAGCACGCGGCCGTCCGGGCGGGCAGCCCGCGGTACCCCCGGGCCACCCCGGTCCCGCCGATGTACACCTCCCCGACGGCGCCCTCGGGCACCGGAGCGAGCTCCGCGTCCAGCAGCCGGACCACGACCCCGTCGATCGGGGTCCCGATCAGGTCGGCCGCGGTGTCGGGATCGGCGGGCACGGCGTACCGGGTCGAGGTCATCGTGCACTCGGTGGGCCCGTACTGGTTGACCAGCGCGCCCGGGAGCAGCGCCCGGCCGCCCGCGGCCAGGAACGGCCGCAGCGACTCCCCGCTGGAGACCACCAGCCGCAGCCCGGCCAGCAGCCCGGCCGCGTCCGGCTGACCGGCCAGGAAGGACAGGAAGGACGGGGTCACGCTCAGCAGCGCGGTCACCCCTTCGGAGCGCACCACCTCGCCGAACTCCTGCGGCCGCAGCAGCGCCGAGCGCGGTACGACGACGAGGCGCCCGCCCGCCAGCAGCGGCGCGAAGGTGTCCCGCACGGAGGCGTCGTAGCCCAGCGGCGCGACCTGGAGGGCGACCGTGTCCGGCCCGAGACCGTAGTCGCGGGCGACGAAGCGCAGGTACGAATCGAGACCCCTGTGCTCGACCAGCACCGCGCTCGGCTCCCCGGTGGTCCCGGAGGTGTGACTGACGTAGGCGAGCCCGCGCTCCTGCGGCTCCGCCCCGGCCGGGCCGTCGCCCGCCCCGACCGGGCCCGGCCGGTCCAGCAGGACGGGCGCCCCCGGGATCGGCAGGTCCAGCCGCGCCGCCAGCTCCGACCGGGACAGCAGCATCCCGGCCCCGCCGCTGCGCACCAGCGCCGCCAGCCGCGGCGCGGGCTGCTCCGGGTCCAGGCCCAGGAAGGCGGCGCCGGAGCGCACCACGGCCGCCATCGCGACCACCGCGTCCACCCCGCGCTCCACGGCCACCGCGCACACCACCTCGGGGCCGGCGCCCCGGAAGCGCAGCACCGCGGCCAGCGCCTCGATCCGGGCGGCCAGCTCCGCGTACGTCAGCTCCCCGTCCGGGGTGGTGACCGCGACCCGGCCCGGGTGGCGGGCCGCGTGCGCCGCGATGTCGTCGACGAAGGTGCGCATCACGCGTCCCCGTCCGCCGTGGCGGGCACGGCGCTCTGGTCGACGGCGACGAAGCGCAGCTCCGAGGTGAAGGCGTTGCCCTGGTCGTCGGTCAGCCACGCCTGCTCCGGCGTCGGCAGCATCTCGCTGACCTTCAGCCGGGCGTCCGGGTCCTTGCGGGCGAGCCTGCGCGCCGCCTTGGCCAGGATGGTCAGGTACACCGGGCTCTCGAAGTCCACGTAGAACGGCCGGGGTTCGGTGGGGGAGACCACGAACACGAAGCGCGGCAGGTCGTGTTCCCGCTGCCAGTGGCGCGCCCGGACGTACCGCCTGGCCTCCGACTTCTCGTCCGCGAAGGTCAGTTCGCCGGCCGCGAAGGTCCACGTCTCGCGGGCCACGATCATCTTGTCGATGGTGATCCGCGGGGTGTGGTCCCCCTCGGGGCGGATGGTGAACCGGTCCATGATCCGCTGGGTCAGGGTGTTGGCGTAGACGTCCAGCAGGGGGAAGGCGGTCCCGTCCGGCAGCACCGCCGTCAAGGTCCCCTCCCGGTCCTCCACCGCCACGTCCGCGCTGAGCACCGTGCGCGGCCGGTGCGGGTCGCCCGTGTCGTCGACCAGCGAGACGTAGTAGTCCTGCGGCCGGTCCAGCGAGGGCCGGCTGCGCGTGGACCACTTCAGCGGCAGCTCCTTGGGGAGCATCGGGAGCAGCCGGGGCTCGGGGAAGTCCCGGGTGGTCTCCGCGATCAACTGCTCCCGGTCGGGATGCTGGTGGACGAAGAGGGAGGCGCCCATCGTGTTCAGCGCACTGTGCATCTCACCCAGTACGAGCGCGAAGTCACCGCGGCCCACCGCCGCCGCGTCCTCGGCGAGGACCAGCACGTCGGGGCTGAAGTAGCGGGCCAGCGACCAGCCCGCACCCGGCTCCTCGAACTCGGCCCGCACCCGCTCGGCGATGTCCGCCGAGGACGCCCGCACGCTGCGCGCCCCCTCGGGCACCTCCAGGATGCGCGCCCACTTCGCCCGCATCTCCGCCTGGATGACGTCCAGATCGGCACTCGCCTCGGCGTACGGCGACGGCAGGCAGGCCAGCCACATCGCGCCCAGGTCCACCGGACCGCTCGCGTGCAGCCGCTCGTACACCTCGCGCAGCCGTACGCCCACCCGCTCGGTGAACCGGTTCGTCATCCAGCGCGCGGAGGTCAGGCACTGGGCCAGCGGCGTCAGTTCGTCGAGCAGCGCGGTGCCCAGCGTGGCCGTCGCCGAGCGCCGGCAGTCGGAGTAGACAAGCCCGCGGCAGGGCGCGGTCCGCGCCCCCTTGGCCCGCTGGCCGTCGGTGTCGGTGAGCCGCGCGAAGTCCTCCTCCAGCGCGCCCATCGCCGCGCCCAGCGCCTCGGCGTCGAGGCCGGCCGCCTGGACCGCGTCCCGGCCGCGCTCCAGCACGTCCAGCCGCTCCAGGGCGGACTCCCGCAGCGCCCGGTCGCCGACGCGCTCCAGGATGGCCCGCAGCTCCCGCTCCGGGTAGGTGCTGCTCGGCACCTCCAGGCGCCAGTGCACCCACCGCTTGGACTGGAGCCAGGCGACGGTGTCGGACGCCTCCGCCTCGGTGATCCCGGCGGCCCCGGCGATCGCGGCCAGCGGCCGCGTCCCGTCGCACAGGTCGAGCACGGCCCGCGCGGCGTCGGTGATGGGCTGCGGCGGACGGCCGGGCAGCCGCACGGTCCGGCCCTCGGCGCGGACGAAGGACACCCGGCGCGGCGGGATCCACGCCTTCATCGCCGGGTCCGCGCCCAGCGTCTTGGCGAGCGCGTCGATGGCCCAACTGGCGAAGTACACCTGGGAGTCGGCGAGCAGCCCCGTACCCGGGTCGACGGCGATGCCGTGGCTCGAGAGGTCCCAGCGGCCCCAGCCGACGGGGCCGAAGAAGCCGATGGTGTCGTTCTTGACGCAGAACCGCTGCCAGTAGTGGGCGACGAGCTCCTCGCGCTGGCGGGGCATGCTGGTACGGGAGGCCGCGGTCGGCGTCCAGTTCAGGAACGGCGCGATGCCCGTGCGCAGCACGGTCCGGTTCTGCCAGGCCACCGCGGCGCGGAAGCGCGGGGCGGCGGCGATCTCCTGGAGCAGCTCGGCGGTGCGCACGGCGCCCGTGTCGAAGGTCTCGGTGAAGGCCTCCCACTCGGGCCCGGCCAACAGGTCCCGCGGCCCGAACTTGTCGGCGGCCACGGCCAGCCCGGGAGGCGCCATGCGCAGCACCCCTTCGGCGGGGAAGCCGGGACCGCGCAGGGCGAAATGCTCCCACAAGCGCCAACCACCAGTGGGCAGGTGCACGTGTTCCGGGACGTCCGTCATGGCGGAGGCTCCTTCCAGGCGGTACTGACTCCGCGCCGGGTACCGTCTTCGGCGTCACCCTGGCTTCCTCGAACCCTGCCGGCGCGGGCCGCGCGCCACCAGGGAAGGACGGGCAGCACCGGACACCGCCGCTTCTGCGCGTTTGTCTCTATGGCGGCCCGCGGTTCCGGGGCAGGCTGGGCGCGTCGAGGCGATCGAACGCGGGAGGGCCCAAGCGATGAGTGCCAGCGGTGAGAGCGGCTACCAGGTCGTGCGCAACGAGGAAGAGCAGTACTCCGTCTGGCGGCTGGACCGCGAACTGCCGCAGGGCTGGCAGGCCGAGGGCACGTCCGGGACGAAGCAGGAGTGCCTGGACCACATCGACGTGGTGTGGACCGACATGCGGCCGCTGAGCCTGCGCCGCCGGATGGCCGAGGCGGCCGCGGGCACCGCCTGAGCGGGGCGCGGCACGAACGACGACGGCGCCCGACCGGGGAACTGCCCCGGCCGGGCGCCTTTTCCTTACGGTCCCGCGGGGGTCGCGGGGCGCTGTTCAGGTGGGCGTCAGCTCACCTGGAGGGTGACGTCGTCCACCACGAAGGAGGTCTGGAGGGACTGGTCCTCGACCCCCTGGAACTGGAGGGTGACCGTCTGGCCCGCGAACTGCGAGACGTCGTAGGTCTTCAGGACGTAGCCCGACGTCGCGTTCACGTTGGACAGCGTCTCCAGGGTCTGGCCGCCGACCGACACCTTGAAGGTGTCGTAGACGACGTTCTCGGTCTCGTCGGTGTCGATGTGCAGGTAGAAGGAGAGCCGGCCGGTCGAGCAGCCCGTCGGCAGGGTCAGGGACTGCGCCGCGCTGTCGGTGCGCTGGCTGCCCCAGCCGTTCAGCCACGCCATGTAGGCGCCGCCGTGCGGGGCCTCGCCCGCCTGGTTGGTGATGACGCCCGAGGTGGAGGTCCAGGGGGCCGTGCCGCTCTCGAAGCCGCCGTTGGCGACGACCTGGCGCGGGGTGCAGGTGCCGCCGCCGCCCCCGACCGTCAGGGTGTAGGTGGTGGCGTGGCTGGTGGTGCCCGTGCCGGTGACGGTCAGGGTGTAGGTGCCGGCCGTGGCGCCCGCGCCGACCTGGACGGACAGGGTCGAGGAGCTGCCGGACTGCACGGAGGTCGGGTTGAGCGTGGCGGTGACGCCGGTGGGCGCGCCGGAGACCGACAGGTTCAGGGTCTGCGGGCTACCGCTCACGGTGGTGGTGTTCACGGTGGAGCTGACGCTGCCGCCGGGGTTCGCGCTGCCGGCCGCGGGCGAGGTGCTCAGCGAGAAGTCCTGTGCCGGCGTGTCGCCGCCGACGGCCTGCTTCCAGATCGTGTAGGCGACGCCGTCGGCGCTGCGGTCCAGGACCGTGGCGCTGATGTTGTTCGTGGTGTCGCAGGAGCTGTGGTAGCAGGAGTCGTAGGCGGCGTTCGCGGTGCCGCCCCACTTCGCGGCCTGGGCCGAGGTCTTGCGGGCGCTGGCGCCGGCGGCGTAGCCGGAGGTCGGGATGCCCCCCTGCTGGAAGGAGTAGTCGTCACTGCGGCCCTGGCCCTCGACGTTCTCCTCGGGGGCGAGGTTCAGCGAGGTCCAGTACGCCTTCATCGGCGCCGAGGTCGCGGAGTTGAGGTTGTTGATGAAGTAGCCGCCGTTGGGGGAGCCGACCATGTCGAAGTTGTAGTAGCCCTTGATGGCCGACTTCTGGGTGCTGCTGAGCTGGTTCACGTAGAACTTGGAGCCGTTGAGGCCCTGTTCCTCGTCGGTCCACCACGCGAAGCGCACGTGCTTGGTCATGGTCGGGTTCCGCTGGGCCAGGACGAGGGCGTTCTCCAACAGGGTCGCGGAGCCGGAGCCGTTGTCGTTGATGCCCGGGCCCGCGGAGACGCTGTCGAGGTGCGAGCCGAACATGACGGTCTGGTCGGCGGGCCCGCCCGGCCAGTCGGCGATCAGGTTGTTCGACGGGTAGGTGCAGGAGGTGCAGCTCTGCTCGGTGACGGTGTAACCGGCGGCCTGGAGCTTGCCCTTGATGTAGGCCACCGACCCGGTGTAACCACCGCTGCCGGCACGGCGGTTGCCGCCGTTCTGGGAGGCGATCTGGTTCAGCTGGGTCAGGTGCGCCTGGACGTTGGCGACGTCGATGTTCGGCTGGGTGGGATCGGGCGGCGTGGTGCCGCTGACGGTCAGCGCGTAGTCGACGGTGTGCGAGAGGCCCGGTCCCTGGCCCTTGACGGTGACGGTGGAGGAGCCCGGAGCCGCGGAGGAGGAGGCGGTGAGGGTCAGCACCGAGGACTGGCCGGACTGCACGGTGGCCGGGTTGAAGGAGGCGCTCACCCCGGCCGGCAGCCCGGTCGCGGTGAGGGTCACCTGCTGGGCCGAGCCGGTCGTGGTGTTCGTGGCCACGTTGGTCGTGAGCGAGGCGCCCTGCTGGACGGTGCCGGAGGCGGGGTTCAGGGCCATCGAGAAGTCGTCGTTCTGACCGCTCGGGATGCAGGTGGTGTCACCGCTCTGCGCGGGGACGCTGATCGCGTCCCAGGCGGCCTTGGTCCGGGTGAAGAGGTTGCAGGTGGTCGGGTCGAGGGACTTGGCCGCGCTGAGCGTGGCCGTGCGGTACTTCTTGTAGCTCATGCTGCTGGTCTTGAGCAGCATGCCGCCGTAGAAGATCTTGCCGGCGTTCTGCACGCCGACGCCCGTGAGCGTGGTGCTGTTGCAGGTGCTGCTGTTGGGCTTGCCGCCGCCGGGGTTGGTGCCCTCGGCCAGCAGGTAGAACCAGTGGTTCAGCGGGCCGGCCGCCGCGTGCACCTCGGTGCCGGGTATGGAGGAGCTGTAGCAGGCCGGGTCGTTGTTGACCGCCGGCGGGTTGTACATGTTCCGGATCGGCCCGCGGCCCTGGAGGTTGATCATCTCGCCGACGGTGTAGTCCGGGACGTCGTACGGCGACGGCTCGTTGATGTACGCCTCGGTCAGCGCGCCGAAGATGTCTCCGGTGCCCTCGCCCAGTCCGGCCTCCTGGCCGCTGGTGCCGCCCGGGGTGTTGGTGTCGATGGCGTGCCCGTACTCATGGGCCACCACGTCCACGCCGGCGATCCACTCGTTGGCGCTGTTGTGCCCGATGGTGACCGAGCTGCCGTCCCAGTAGGCGTTCAGGTCGGACAGGCCCACCTTGCCGGGGAAGCTGCGACCGTTGCCGCTGACCCCGTTGCGGCCGAGCCAGGAGCCCAGCATGTCCCACTGCTTCTGGGCGGCGAACATGAGGTCCGTACAGCCGGTCTCCTTCGACGTGGCGTTCCCGGTGCCCCAGGAGTCCGACGACTTGGAGAAGACGCTGCCGCTGCTGTAGTCCGCGCAGCTCAGCCCGGTGCGGTTCGGGTCGCGCAGGGAGTACGTGCCCCCGGACGCGGTGGTGTCGATGGTCAGCGGGTTCGGGCCGTTCCACTTGCTGGTGCCGCTGCCGGCCACCACCTCGTCGTGGCGGTCGATCACCTTGCCGGTGCGGGCGTCGACGAAGACGTGCAGCTTGCTCGGCGCGGTCGCCGTCCGCCCGGACAGGACGGTCTCCCAGGCGAGCACCGGCCGGTCGTCCTTGAGCCGGACCACGAGCCGACCGTCGAGGACCTTGTCGGTGGCGACCAGCTCCTTGCGGGAGGTGGCCTCGGCGGCCTTCGCCGTGACGGTGGGGGTCGTCGCCACGTCGATCGCGGTGGTGGACGCCGACTGGACGGCGCGGACCTTGCCCTCGCCGTCGGCGAGGACCACCGCGTCGCCGCCGACCACGGGCAGGCCGCGGTAGGTGCGCTCGTAGGCCACGGAGTACAGGTCCCGCACCCACGGCGTGACCATCCGCCGGTCGTACTGCTGCTGGGGGGAGTTGACCAGGGAGTCGAGGCCGCTCTTGACGGCCGCGTCGGCGGCGGCGACCGCGCGGGCCGCCGACTGCGCCTGTGGGGGCTGGACTTGGCGTGTCGATTGCTGCGCGGCCGATGCGGTACCGGCCAGCGCTCCGGCGAGGCTCGTGGTCAGCGCCATCGCTGCCACGGTCGCCATCCATCTGGTGGGCTGCAAGAGTCCACTCCGATCGTGTGTGGGGGGTTCTGGCGGTGAGCCGCCTGTAGAAAGCCTGTGCAAGGCCGTGGCAAAGGCTGTGCGGTACCTGTGCGTGGACTGTGCCGGGGATGTGCGCAGGCGGGCGGTTCGCCGCCGAGTATGGGCGTGGGCATGGCGAGATTGGGACATCCCTGCACGCATAAGACCCGCGTTATGGTGCCGGCCGCGTCACGCTGCGTAAGCTGCCGCAATGCAGCTCGAGTTGAGGCACCTGCACACCGTCTGTCAGATAGCCGAAGCCGGCAGCCTGGGCGGCGCGGCCCGGCTCCTCGGCGTCTCCCAGCCCGCGCTCTCCGCCCAGCTCCGGCGGATCGAGGGGGTCACCGGAGGCGACCTCTTCGTCCGCGGCCGGCACGGGGTGGAGCCCACCGCGCTGGGCCACTTCGTCCTGGCCAAGGCCCGTCGGGTGCTGCACGAGATGGACGCGCTCGGCGCCGAGGCGCGCGCGATCGCCGGGCACAGCCCGCTGCGCCTCGGCTGCATCATGCTCGTCCTGCTCGACGGCCTGCTCGCCCGCACCGATCTGGACCTGTACGGGCGGGAGATCACCGTCGACCTGGAGGACTCGGTGACCGCGTTGGTGCGGATGCTCGGCGCGGGCCGCTACGACGTCATCGTGTACGGCGAGGTCAACGAGCACGAAGTCCCGCTGCCCAGCGGCGTGTCGGGCCGCACCCTGGTCCCCAGGGAGCCCTTCTGCATCCGGATGTCCGACCGGCACCCGCTGGCCGGGAAGGCGAGCGTGGACCTCGCCGACCTGGCCGACGACCCCTGGATGACCCTGGTCGAGGACGACGACGGCGGGCCCGAGGCCCTGGTCGAGGCGTGCGAGAAGGCCGGGTTCACGCCCCTGCTGCGCTACCGGATCACCGACCGGATGATGCAGTACGACCTGATCGCGGCGGGCCGCGCGGTCTCGCTGTGCCAGCCCACCGCCCCGGCCGTGCCGGGAACGGTGATGCGCCCCCTGGTCGGGGAGCCGGTCGTGGGCCGCATCCGGCTCGCCTGGAACCGCGCGGCGGTCTCCGGGCTCCAGGCGGAGCTCTTCTACCGGGCGGCGGCGGGGGCGTACGTGGCCAACGTGGACAACAACTCCTTCCACCGGGCCTGGTGGGACGCGCACCCGGAGGTGCACCCCGTGCTCGGGTGAGTGCCCGCGCCCCGTGGTCAGCGCTCGCGGATCAGCCCGGCGACGTGATCGGTGATCATGTCGAGGACGGCGGCCGCGGCGGCCGCGTCGCCCAGGACGAGGAAGTTCAAGGTCACCCCGTCCGTCATGGCGGCCAGGTAGCGGGCCAACACCGGCACGGGTACGAGGAGTTCGAAGTCGATGCGTTGGCCCAGCTCTTCGAGGAGCTGGGTGTAGGTGTCGCAGTACAAGGCGTACTGCCGCCGGGCCAGGTGCTCGAAGCCGGGCTCGCGCAGCGCGTACTGCGTGAGCTCGTAGGTGAGCATGTGCTCGCCCGGGTGCGCCGCCACGTGGTCCCAGTAGGCCCGGAAGCCGGCCCGGACGGTCTCGTGGAGGGTCGCCCGCGGCCGGATCGCCTCGCGCACGACGGTGATGTAGTCGTCGCTGATGGTGGTGAGGACGGCCTCCAGCAGGGCCTGCTTGGAGTCGAAGCAGTAGTGGAAGACGCTCAGCGACACGCCCGCCTCGGCGGCGATGGACCGGGTGGTCGTCCGGGAGACCCCGTCGCGGGTCATCGCGCGGATGGCGGCCGCGGTCAGCTGCCGGCGGCGCTCGGCCAGCGGCATCCGTGCCATGGCGGTCTCCTTCGTTCGGGTGCCACGGGGGACGCCCGCCCCCGGCGTGCCGGGAGCGGGCGTCCACGTGATCGCGTCAGCTGCTGTATACGCCGACTTCGTGCAGGGAGTAACCCCATTGGGTGCCGCGTCCCACCCCGTGGACGCGGAGGTAGCGGGCGGAGACCCCGCTGAACAGGGCGGTGTCCAGGCCCCCGTCACCCGTGGTCGTGGACCACGCGGTCTGCCAGTTCGAGCCGTCCGTGGAGACCTCGATCCGGTAGGCCCTGCCGTAGGCGCGCTCCCAATCCAGCGTGACCCGCTTGACCAGGCTCGCGGAGCCGAGGTCGATCTGGAGCCACTGGTCGTCGCTCCAGTCGCTGGCCCAGCGGGTGCCGGTGTTGCCGTCCAGGGCCTGGCCGGGCGCGTAGCTGTAGAAGGGGTTCCACTCCGACGAACTGGCCGAGGCGGCCGCCCCGGAGGCGAGGTTGACCCCCGCCCGGTGCCGCTCCGAGGCGCCCCAGGTGCGCAGGTAGGACTCGGCGCCCCGGAAGAGGTCGTCCACCACGTCCTGGCCGCCGACGTGCCGGATGTCCTCCACCCAGTCCGGGACCATGCCGTAGTGCGCGCCGCCGTCGGTGTTGAAGTCCCAGGTGCGCTGGCCGCTCGTCAGCTTGCCGATGACCGAGCCGCCGTCGACGCTGCGGAAGGGGTACGTCACCGGGTTCGCCGCGCCCGCACCGCGCGGGGCGGGCCAGCCGCCGACCCCGTTCATGTCGGTGCCGTAGCCGAGCCCGACCTGGTACTTGTCGCGCAGGGCGTCCTTGCTCTTGGCCTCGGCGCTGAAGCCCTCGGACCCGCTCATGTACTGGGCGGCGAACCCGCCGAGCTTGTAGAGCCGTTCGGTCCAGTCGCTGTCCATCCAGCTGTGCGAGGAGATGACGCCCGGGTACGAGGCGGACTCCAGGATGTCGAAGGCCCGGCCCGCGGCCTTGACGCCCATGTGGTCCACCTCCAGCATCATCTTGCGCTTCATCATGCCGCGCACGGCGTACTCGCCCAGATCGGTCAGCCCGCGGGAGTTGCACTGCGCGTCCGCGGCGTACGAGGGCACCGACACGCCGGCCGGCAGCTCCTTCTGCGCGTTGACCGCGGGGGCCAGCCCGATCGGGTTGTCGTGCTGCGGCCCGGCGCACTTCTCGGTCTGCCAGAAGGTGCCCGTCGACAGGAACTGGCCCACATTGATCGCGGTGCCGAGCGCGCCCTGGTCGAAGCGGACCCCGCACAGGGCGTTGTCGAACTTGTGGCACAGGAACATGCTGCGGACGCCGAGCGCGTGCAGCTCGTCCAGCCCCTTGTCGATGTCGGCCTTGCCGCATTGCGCGACGTCCAGGATCTGCTTGCAGCCGAAGGGCTCGGAGGTCTCCACGCCCAACACGACGGCCAGCTTGCCCTGCTGGACGACGTCGCGGGCCTGGGCCGAGTCGGTGACGATGCGGAACCAGCCCTTGCCCGGACCGCCGTACATCTTGTCGATGTACGCCTGCATGTCGTAGGTCTTCTGCGCCTCCAGGCGGATGGCGGTCATCTCGTCGCAGCCGCGGTCCTTGAAGAAGTAGACCGAGCAGATGACGCCGTTGGTGACCAGGTCGTTGACGAGCACCCGCTGGCCGCCGCGCCAGGCGCGCTCGACCCAGGCGTAGTAGTTCTGCTGGTGGGTGAGCGAGTCGTGGGCGGGCCAGTCCTTGAAGGTCGGCCAGCCCACCGGGTCGTGCTTGCCGTCACCGCCCTTGGTGATGTAGTCGAAGACCGCGAGCGAGCCGTCCGGGTAGTGCTCCGGACAGTCCTTGAGCGCGTCGGCCACGCCCAGGTCGGAGAAGGCCTTGCCGCAGATGAGACGGCCGCCGAAGCCCTCGTTGGCCATGATGTGGTCGTGGGCGTCGACGAAGCCGCGGACGTTGCCCTGGGCGTCGGTGCCCTTGAAGGGCTCGCCGGTGACGTCGATCCCGGAATCGGGCGCGGGCCGCGCGGTCGGGTTCCACCAGCCGGGGTCGGCGGCGGCGCTGGAGGCCGGGCTCAGCACCATCGCCAGCAGGGCGATCAGTAACGACAGGACCAGGGCCGGCCTGCGCCGGGTGTGCGGGTGTCGAGTCAAGGTCATCACTCACGTCTTCGGTCGGCGGCCGGTGCTCTTCGGTCGGCGGGCGGGGCGCGCGGTGTCTGTTGTCATGTTCCGCGCAAACAATGCGACGAGGGTCCCGCCCGCCGGGTGGAGAGTCAAGGGTCCGGGACAAGTGACCTGATGGAGAACTGACGGACCGTCGGACGGGTGGCCCGGCCACGGAGTGCGCCACGGCCATGGGGCAGGATGGCAGCCCGTTCGGAATGCGTACATCCGCATCCCAACGGGACTGCCTCCACGACGAACTGACAGGTGACAAGGTGACGACACCCCCGCCCCCCGCGATACCCCGACCGACGGCGCCCGCCACCGCCCCGGCCCAGCACGTCGCGGAGGCCCGCCGGTGACCCGGGACCTCGTCGTGCACGACTGGCTGATCGCGGGGATCGCGCTGGCAGCGGGCGCCCTCGGCGGGCTGCTCGTCCGGGCCCTCCTGCGGTGGCTGCGGGGGCACGCGGAGCGCACCCGCTGGAGCGGCGACGACCTGATCGTCGACGCGCTGCGCACCTTCGCACCGGGCGCGGCCCTCATCGCGGGCGCCGCGGTGGCCGCCTCGGCCCTCCCGCTGACCGCGCGGATCTCGGGATTCGTGAACCACTCCCTGACCGCGCTGCTCATCCTGCTGGCCACGTTCGGCACGGCCCGGGTGATCGCGGGCCTCGTCCAGTCGCTGGCCCAGTCGCGCACGGGCGTCGCCGGATCGGCCACGATCTTCGTCAACATCACCCGGGTCGTGGTCCTCGCGATGGGCGCCCTGGTCGCCCTCGAAACCATGGGCGTGTCCATAGCCCCCCTGCTCACCGCCCTCGGCGTGGGCGGCCTGGCCGTCGCCCTGGCGCTCCAGGACACCCTCGCCAACCTCTTCGCGGGCGTGCACATCCTCGCCTCCAAGACGGTGCAGCCGGGCGACTACATCAGGCTCAGCGGGGGCGAGGAGGGCTACGTCGTCGACATCAACTGGCGCAACACCGTCGTGCGCAACCTGTCGAACAACCTGGTCATCATCCCGAACGCGCGGCTCGCCCGCACGAACATGACGAACTACACGCAGCCCGAGCAGAAGCTGTCCCTGCTCGTCCAGGTGGGGGTCGGGTACGAGAGCGACCTGGAACACGTGGAACGGGTCACCCTGGAGGTGGTCGACAGCGTCATGGCCGACATCAACGGGGCGGTGCTCGACCACGAAGGGGCCGTGCGCTTCCACACCTTCGCGGACTCGCGGATCAACTTCACGGTGATCCTGGGCGTCGGCGAGTTCAGCGACCAGTACCGGATCAAGCACGAGTTCATCAAGCGCCTGCACCAGCGGTACCGGACCGAGGGCATCTCGATCCCCGCCCCGACCCGGACGGTCTCCCTCCAGGGGGACGCCCCGCAGCAGCCGGTGCCGGTGGCGGTACCCGTACCCGTACCCGTACCGGTACCGCACCCGCGCGAGGCGCCGCGCCCGGCGGTCACCAGCACGCCCTGAGCCGCCGGCTAGCCGGCGTGGCGCAGCAGGGCCTGCGACAGCCCGACCAGCTCGTCCACGGCGGCGGGGGCGAGCGGGGCCGCGTACAGCTCCGCGCGCGCCGCGTCCAGCAGCCGGCGCGCCTCCCGGAGCGCGTACTCCCGCCCGCCCGCCTCCTCGACCAGCTCCGCCGCGCGCCGCGCACCGTCCTCCCCGGCCGGTCCCGCCTCACCCAGCAGGCCGGCCAGCCGGGGGCCGACGGCCGGGTCCAGGGATATCGCGGCGAGGACCGGGAGGGTCTTCTTGCGGCGCAGCAGATCGCTGTGGACCGGCTTCCCGGTGGTGCGCGGGTCGCCCCAGATGCCCAGCAGGTCGTCCAGCCCCTGGAACGCGACGCCCCACTGGCGCATCGCCCGGGAGAGGGCGGCCACCGCCTCCGGCGACGCTCCGGCGAGCACCGCCCCCGAGGTCATGGCGGACGCGAGCAGGGAACCGGTCTTGCGGTCCGCCATCGCCCGGTACTCGGCGAGGTCCACGGCCCCCGGACCGGTCCAGGGCCGGGTCTCGAACTGCAGGTCGTCGGCCTGCCCGTGCACCAGCTCGCCCAGGGTCACGCTGAGCTGCCGCAGCGCCTCCCCGCCCCGCTCGCCCGGGACCTCGGCCAGGGTGCGCACGGCGAGGGCGAAGAGCGCGTCGCCCGCCAGCACGGCGGGCCCGGTGCCGAAGGCCTTCCACGAGCTGGCGCGGTGCCGCCGCCGCTCGTCCCCGTCCATGATGTCGTCGTGCACCAGCGAGAAGGTGTGCACCAGCTCGATCGCCACGGCGGCCGGCACGGCCACCTCCCCGGCGGCGCCCACCGCCTCCGCGCCCAGGACGGCGAGCGCCTGACGTATCCCCTTGCTGCCCGGGTCGTCGGTCGGTGTGCCGTCCTCGTCGCACCAGCCGAAGGCGTGGGAGGCGATCAGGCGGGGCGCCGGGTGCAGCTCCTGGACGGCCTTGCGGAGCGCGGGCTCGACCAGGCGCCGGGCGCGGAGCAGGGTGGCGGGGAGCGCGGGGGCGGGCGTGCCGGTCTGCGCGGACATGGGCGGTGCTCCTGTCGTGGGCCGTGCGGGAGGGGCGGGCGGGCTCGGGTTCAGCGGACCGGGGCGGTGTCGGCGGCGCTCGTTCCCGGCCCCCCGGAGGCGATGCCCAGCTCCGCACGCGCCCGCTCGATCATGGCACGGGCGTGCTGGAGCCCGATGCCGACCAGCGCGACCTCCAGCTCGTCGAGGTCGGCCGCGGTCCGCTCCGCCGCCCGCCCCTGCCGGGCCCGGGCCTTGGTCAGACCCAGCCCGGACAGGGCCTTGCCCCGCGGTTCGTCCATCGCGCGGAACTCCCGCAGCGCCTCGGCGTAGCACTCCTCGGCCTCGGGATAGCGCCCGGCGCGGTAGAGGACGTTGCCGCGCATCTTCAGGTTGTAGGCCAGCGCGCTCACCAGCTGGATCTCCCGGCAGATCAGCTCCGCCTCGGACAGCAGGGCCAGGGCGGAATCCGTCTCGCCGCACGCGGAGCGGACGTCGGCTATCCCGCGCAGCGCCCAGGCCCGCCCCCGGTCGTCGCCCGCCGTCCCCGCTATCTCGGCCGCCTCCTCGAACAGGGCCAGCGCGGTGTCGAAGGAGCCGGTGCCCCGGTGCATCTGCGCGATGCCCTCCAGCGCCCACACCGTGTGGCGTGCCTCACCCCGGCGGCGCGCCTCGGCCAGCAGCTTCTCGTGGAGCGCGGCGACGGCCGGGTAGTCGCCCTGGATGCGACCCGTCTCGGCGAGTCCGGCCAGCGAGTAGCCGCGGGCCACGACGTCCCCGCCGCGCTCGGCGAGTTCGGCGGCGAGCGCGAGGCGGCGCCGGGCCAGCGGGAGCGCGCCGCGCTGGCGGGCCAGGGTGCCGCCGCTCCACACGGCCCAGGCCATCGCGCCCTGGTCACCGGCTCCGCGGGCCGCCCGGTAGCTGTCCTTCCACGCCTGCTCGGCCTCCTCGACCCGGCCGAGGCGCCTGCTGGCCTCGGCGACGGCGAGCCCGGCGTGCGCCGACGCGGCGCCGCCCCCGCCCTCGTCGGCCCGCCGGCGCTCCTCCAGCGCCTTCTCCAGCACCTCCTCCAGCGAGGTGTTGACGGAGAGCGCTCCTAAGGAGCCCTGGTATTCGGGCGCGAATGCCTTGCCGTACATGGTCGTCTCGCTTCTCGATCGCCGAAGCGGAGCAGTGAACTCCAGGGAACGGTGCACCCCGTGGAGCGGTGAACTCCGCATTGATCAAGAAGGTAGGAGACGGGCCGGCCGGTGGAGTCCCCCTGCGAGCCGATGTGTGCGTACATCTGTAGCCGCACGCGGAGCGCCGGCCTCTATCCAAAGGACCATGCCCGCGGGTACGTCATCCCTCCTGGAGATAGGCGGCGACGAGGGCGAGGTCGTTGGCGATGGACAGGATGCCGCTCGGGTCGGTCGTCGGCGTCGAGGCGCCGGTGACACCGGCGTAGAACACCTCGAAGCGGCCGCCGCCCCGGTCCAGGTACCCCGCGATCGTGATCGCGCCGACGCCCAGCCGTTCGTTGAGCGCGTCGAACCCGACGGCGGCGCCCGTCTTGGCGAAGACCTTGCCGCGCGCGGGGCAGTCGCGGCAGTTGTCGGCCAGGAGGCCGTCGACGCCGAGGACCGGCAGCGCTTCCCGGAAGAGCCGCGCCTCGGGCGTGCGCGTCCAGTACGTCAGCAGCTGCACCTCGGCCCGTGGCGTGGACCGGTCGACGGGATTGCCGCCCCGACCGTCCAGGAGCTGGATCTGCCCCCGGTCGACCCCCGCCGCGTCCAGGAAGCGGGCCAGGACGGGGAACCCGTCGGGGCAGGCTCGGCTGCCCGTCGTGACCGCCATGAGGCAGATGCCCAGGTTGGCACCCAGGTTGTGACTGACCTTGAGGATGAGCTTGGCGTAGTCCGCGTACGGCGGCGAGGTGTACACGGCCACGCGGGCCCGGCCGGTGTAGTCCGCGGGCAGGGAGGCGACCGGGTTGGGGCCCGTCGGCGTCGCGTCGACCCGCACCCCGGCCCGTTCGAGGGCCTCGATCAGCGCGGTCCGGCCGAAGGCCGCCGGGTCGGTGACGGGGGACACCCGCAGCACCGGGGCCGCGCCCAGCGCCATGGTGCCGGACAGCTGGATGCGGGTGCCGTTGTCGGAGGTCGTCACGGTGACGGCGGACTGCTTCCCGGCAGCCACCGTCCGCACCGTCGAGGTGACCCGGTACGGGGCCACCTTCGGCCGCCAGTCGAGCCGCGCGGGAGCGCCGGCGCGCTCTCCCGGAGCGGTGGTCAGGTCGATCAGGTTGTCGTTGATGATCAGCGGCGTCGGGGTGGGAACCAGCACCGGATCGGCGGCGAAGATCCGGTCGTCCACGATCACGTCGCCGCTCACGCGGGTGATGCCCGAGCGGCGCACCTGCCGGGCGATCAGGTCGATCCCCGCCAGCGGATCCTGCGGGGTGAGCGTGGCGCCGGGGACGTCGTCGGCGTAGGTGTGGTCCAGGGAGGTGAAGGCGACCGTGCCGTCCGCGGCGGTCCGCCCGCCCATCGTGAGGTCGCCCTGGGCCACCAGGTCGAGGTCACCGTCCAGGGTTCCGCCGCGCCGCTCGCCGACCGCGTACACCGGGGTCTCGAAGCGGTGGTCGGAGCCGAGGGTCCGCCAGGGCCCGGACACGCTGAACAGCTTGGCCGTGGAGCCGGGGATGAAGAACTGATCCGGGAAGGCGCTGCGGACCACCCGCCCGGTGGCCGGGTCGCTCTGGAGCAGGCCCCACTGCGCGTTGCGGTACTCCGGCTTCCGCATGATCTCCGTGATCCGCGGGTCGAGCGGGGCGCCGGCGTCGTCGTCGGCCGCCACCGGACCCGCGGCCAGCGCCACCAGCAGCAGGGCGGCGCATCCGGCTCCCGTACGGCGCCGCAGGGACGGCGCGCCCAGTCTTCGCACCACGGCATGCCCCGTTCGTCTCGGCGGACTCCGGCGCGACGCGCCCGGTCGACGTGGACCCGGCACTGCGTCCAGCGTGGCACGGCCCCGTCCGGCGCGCACGTCGCCCGCCCCGGCGCTGGAGTCACCCACACGGGAAAAGGCTTGGACGCCCCGGGCGCACGCGCGGGACACTGCCGTTCCGCGACCGCCGCACGACAGCGCAGGGGGGCCATGGACACGTCCGCGACACGAGGCGACCCACCCGCGAAGGGCCCGGTGCTCCTCGCACTCCGTTACTACGGGCGGGAGTTGGCGCGACGGCGGTGGCTGGCCGCCCCCGGCATGCTGCTCCCCGCCGTCGGCAACATCGGCATCAACTACATCGCCCCGCTGATCGTCGCGAAGCTCGTGGGCCGCATCGCGGGGAACGACGTACCCGGCCTCGCCGCGCTGCTCCCGTACGTCCTCGGCTTCGCGGGGGTGCTCCTGCTCTCCGAGACGATGTGGCGCATCGGGCTGCACTGCCTGAACCGGCTCGACGCGAGCGGCATCGAGAACCTGTACCTGATCGGCATGGACGAACTGTTCGCGAAGGACGCGGCCTTCTTCCACGACAACTTCGCCGGATCCCTGACCAAGCGCGTGCTGAGCTTCGCCTCGCGCTTCGAGGAGCTGGTCGACACGCTGACCTTCGCGGTCGTGGGCCGGTTCGTACCGCTGCTCTTCGGCTCGGTGGTGCTCTGGCACTACGACCCGCTGCTGGTCGTGGCCCTCCTGTCCATGATCGCGCTGACCGGGGCCTGCGTGATTCCGCTCGTCCGCCGCCGCCAAGCGCTCGTCCGCCGGCGCGAGGAGGCGATCGCCAGGGTGTCGGGGCACGTCTCCGACACCCTCACGAACATGGACACGATCCACGCCTTCGCGGCGCAGGAGGCCGAGGCCGCCGAGCACCGCTCGCGGGTGGCCGAGTCCCGGGCCCACATGCTCCGGTCGTGGGACTACGGCAACCTGCGCATCGACACCGTCGTCGCACCGCTGTCGGTGCTCACCAACACCCTGGGCCTGCTGCTCGCGGTCGGGATAGCGGCGCGCGGGCACGGCGTGGAAGCGGTCGTGGTGGCCTTCACCTACTACTCCAACGCCACCCGGATCATGTTCGAGTTCAACCAGGTCTACCGCCGCGTGGAGGGTTCGATGACGGAGGCGGCGCAGTTCACCGAACTGCTGCTGCGACCGCCCACCGTCGTCGATCCGCAGGTGCCGCAGCCGCCGCCGACCCGGTCCGCGGACATCCGCTTCGAGCGGGTGGACTTCGCCCACGCGGGCTCGGCCCCGCTCTTCGAGGGGCTCGACCTGGCGGTGCCCAGCGGGGCGAAGATCGGCTTCGTGGGGCGGTCCGGCGGCGGCAAGACCACCCTCACCCGGTTGCTGCTGCGGATGACGGACCTCGATGCCGGCCGGATCCTGGTCGGCGGGCAGGACATCAGCCGGATGCGGCAGCGGGACCTGCGCGGCCTGATGGCCTACGTGCCGCAGGACCCGGCCATGTTCCACCGCACGCTGCGCGAGAACATCACCTTCGCCCGCCCGGACGCCACCGAGGCCGAGGTCCGTCGCGCCGCCGACGCGGCGCACGTCTCGGAGTTCGCGGACGTCCTGCCCCTCGGCCTGGACACCATGGTCGGCGAGCGCGGCGTCAAGCTCTCCGGCGGACAGCGCCAGCGCGTCGCGCTCGCCCGGGCGATCCTGCGCGACGCGCCGATCCTGCTGCTGGACGAGGCGACCAGCGCCCTGGACTCGGAGAGCGAGGTCCTGGTCCAGGAAGCCCTGTGGCGCCTGATGGAGGGGCGGACGGCGCTCGTGGTCGCGCACCGCCTCAGCACGGTGGCCCACATGGACCGGCTCGTCGTCCTCGACCGGGGCAGGATCGTCGAGCAGGGCACGCACCAGGAGCTGCTCGGCCGCGACGGTGGTGCCTACGCGAAGCTGTGGCAGCACCAGTCGGGAGGCTTCCTCGACGACAGCCCCGCCCGGTCCGACCTGCGCTGACCCGTGCCGACGTGGGGGGGGGGGGGGGGGGGGGGGGGGGGGGGGGGGGGGGGGGGGGGGGGGGGGGGGGGGGGGGGGGGGGGGGGGGGGGGGGGGGGGGGGGGG
>NZ_JBVHUE010000014.1:0-76349 GCF_055565515.1 Streptomyces sp. NPDC028419
CCCCCCCCCCCCCCCCCCCCCCCCCCCCCCCCCCCCCCCCCCCCCCCCCCCCCCCCCCCCCCCCCCCCCCCCCCCCCCCCCCCCCCCCGGAGGGAAGAGGCGGGAACGGGTACGGCTAGACCCGCTCCTGCGCCAGCGCGGCGGCGGAGGCGTCGGAGGAGGTGACCACGCGGGTCGCGCGGGGCGGCGTACGGCGGTCCAGGCGCAGGGAGACGACGGCCAGCGCGATCGCGGTGACCGTCATGGCGGCGCCCGCCCAGGCGGTGGCGGCGAAGCCCCAGCCCGCGTCGATGACCGTACCGCCGAGCCAGGGACCGCCGGTGTTGCCCAGGTTGAAGGCGGCCGTGGTGGTGGCCCCGGCCAGGGTGGGGGCGGCGCCCGCCACGTTGAACATGCGGGCGTTGAGCGCCGGGGCCGTGAAGAAGGCCGAGAAGCCGAGCAGGAACGCCAGCGCGATCGCGGCCACCTGCGCGGACGCCAGCAGCGCGAGGGCGGTCAGGAAGACGGTGGAGGCGCTGATGCCCCACAGCAGCACCCCGAAGAGGTGCGCGTCGGCGACCCGGCCGCCCACGGTCGTACCGACGAGCGCGCCGACGCCGAAGAGGCCCAGGATCCACGGGACCCAGGCCGAGTCCAGCCCGGCGACCTCGGTGAGCAGCGGCGAGAGGTAGCTGAAGGCGCAGAAGACGCCGCCCGCGGCGAGCGCGGTGACGCCGATGGACAGCCAGACCTGGCGGTCGCGGTAGATGGCCAACTCGCGCACCAGGCGCGGCTTCTCGTCGGCCAGCGGGATCGGCGGGATCAGCGCGAGGATGCCGACGAGGGCGATGGCGGAGGCGGCGCCGACCGACCAGAAGGCGGAGCGCCAGCCGAGGTGCTCGCCCAGGAAGGCGCCGGCCGGGACGCCCAGGACGTTCGCGATGGACAGGCCGCCGATCATGACCGCCATCGCGCGGGCCCGCTGGTGCCGCTCGACCATGGCGATCGCGACGGCCGCGCCGACGGCCCAGAAGCCGGCGCAGGCGAGGGCGGAGACGATGCGGGAGGCGAAGAGCAGCTCGTAGGTCGGGGCGAGCGCGCCCGCCACCTGCCCGAGGCCGAAGAGGCTGATGAGGGAGACGAGGGTGGTGCGGCGGGGGAGGCGCAGGGTGGCCACGGCGAGCAGCGGGGCGCCGACGACCATGCCGATCGCGAAGGCGGATATGAGCAGACCCGCCTGCGGGATGCTGACGCCCATGTCCTCTGCGATCGGTGGCAGCAGCCCGGACAGCATGAACTCGCTGGTCCCGAGGGCGAAGACGGAGAGGCCGAGGACGTAGACGGCGACGGGCATGCGGGTGCGTTCGGCTGCTGCGGGCATGCCTTGCACCAACGACGCGGAACGTTTCCGCATTCCCGGTGATTCCCTTTTATGGGTTTTTATTCTGGATGCGCCTCTTGTTCCAGCGCGGCCGCCTCGGCGGCGAGGTTGGCGCGCGCCGGGGCCTCCCAGTGGGCGGCGCCGTACGGGGTGCGGAAGAGCCGGGGCAGGGCGAGGAGCTGGCGCAGTACGGCGACGCGCCCGGCGCGGAAGGTCGCGTCGGGGACGAAGTCGTACTCCTCGCGGACGGCGGCGGCGTAGGCGGCGTAGGCGTCCGGGGCGCCGGCCAGGACCGCGAGGTCCGCGTCGCAGAGCACTTCGCCGTCGGTGTCGCCGGGGGCCGGGTCGTGGGTGACGGTGAGCCGGACGAGGCGGGCGACCTCGGCGGTGCGGGCCGCGTCGATGCCGAGTTCGGGCAGGGCGCGCTCGGCGAGGGCCGCGCTGCGCTCCTCGTTCTCGGAGCGGTCCGGGCGGTAGACGGCGTCGTGGAACCAGGCGGCGAGGCGGACGGCGCTCGGGTCGGCGGCGTGCGCGGCCAGGGTGTCGACGTGTGCGAGCACGGCGGCCAGGTGCGCGGTCGAGTGGTAGCGGCGCTGGGGTTCGGCCCAGGCGGCGAGCAGCCGGTCGGCGTAGGGGTCGGGGTCGCGGTCGGCTCCGGCCTCGGTGGCGGTCCGGTGCCAGGCGGCGCGGAGGTCCGTGTCGGTGTCCTGCTGGCGCTGCGGTGTGTCGGAGTCCATGCGCACATTGTGCGGGTGGCGTGATTGTGCTGGTGAAGGGTGCTGGCGGAGCCGTACCCTGGACATTGGACTAGACCTATTTTCCATACCAGTCATACGAGCAGCAATCAGAAGGATGGGGTCAAATGAGCAACCGTGCGCTCCTGGAGGTGATCGCCCTCGACGTGGAGGACGCGGTCGCGGCCCAGGCCGGTGGGGCGGACCGTCTCGAACTGGTCACCGACATGGCGGCCGACGGGCTCACCCCGCCGCGCGAGACCTTCGCGGCGATCCGGGCGGCGGTGGACATCCCGCTGCGCGTGATGCTGCGGGCGGCGGACGGGTTCGGCGCGGGCGACGTCGAGGGGCTCCTCAAGGACGCGCGGGCGCTGCGGGCGGAGGGGGCGCAGGAGTTCGTGCTCGGCTTCCTGAACGGCGACGGGAGCCCGGACCTCGCGGCCGTCGAGGCGCTGGTGGCGGAGCTGGACGGTTGCCGGTGGACCTTCCACCGGGCCATCGACCGGGCCGCGGACCGGGACGGCCTGCGCAAGGCGCTCGCGGATCTGCCGGGCCTGGACACCTACCTGACGGCGGGCGCCGCCGAGGGTGTGGACGCCGGCATGGCGACCCTGCTGGCGGAGGCCGCGCGGGGCGGCGAGCCGGGGTACGGGGCGCGGATCCTGGTCGGCGGCGGCCTCGGGCTGCACCACCTGCCCGAGCTGCGGGCGGCGGGCGTGGACGCCTTCCACATCGGCGGGGCGGCCCGGCCCGAGGGCTGGTCGGCCCCGGTCAACCCGGCGGCGGTGGCGCGGTGGCGCGAGGCCCTGGCCTGACGCCGCCCGCGGCGACCGGGCCCGGGAATCACCCCGGCCCCGGCCCCGGCCGCCCGCACCTCCGGCCCTCCGGGGACGCCTCAAACGCCGGCGAGGCTGCATCGGCCCGGCCGTCCCCATCGAGCCCGCCCGGCGCCCGCACCTCCGGCCCGCTGCCCTCCGGGGGCGCCTCAAACGCCGGCGAGGCTGTATTGGCCCGGCCCCGACGGGAAACGCCGGCGAGGCTGCGTTGGCCCGGTCATCCCCATCGAGCCCGCGCGGCGCCCGCACCTGCGGTCCGCTGCCCTCCGGGGGCGCCTCAAACGCCGGCGAGGCTGTATTGGCCCGGTCCCGACGGCAAGCGCCGGCGAGGCTGCGTTGGCCCGGTCCCGACGGGAAACGCCGGCGAGGCTGCAGTGGCCCGGCCATCAAGCCCCGCCGGCGTTTGAGGCGCCCCCGGAGGGCATGCGAGCCGCAGGCGTCCAGGGGGGCCGGCTCCTCGCGGCGCTGGCCCGGTCCCGACGGGAAACGCCGGCGAGGCTGCAGTGGCCCGGCCATCAAGCCCCGCCGGCGTTTGAGGCGCCCCCCGGAGGGGATGCGGGGCGTAGGCGTCCAGCGTCGTGGCGCCCCCCGGGAACGGACGGCTCAGACCAGCGCCCCCGGCAGGGCTTCCGCATGCAAGGCCGTCAGGCCCGAGACCGCACGGGTCAGGCAGACGTACAGCCGCCGCAACCCGGTCCGCTCGTCCGGCTCGCCCGCCACGATCGCCCCCGGCTCGTCCAGGACCACGTAGTCGTACTCCAGACCCTTCGCCAACGACGCCGGCACCAGCGTCAACCGCGACTCGGCCGTGGTCTCCTCACCCGGCGCCAGATACGGCAGGCCGTCCGCGACCAGCGCCCCGCCCAGCTCCTCGATCCGCGCGTCCGCCGCGATCAGCCCGATCGACCCCTCGTGCACGAGCGCCGCCCGGCAGGCCGCCACCACGGCCCCGGTCAGCTCCCCGGCCGCCACCTCCCGCACGTCCAGCGACCCCGGCGTCTCACGCACCGAGGACACGGGCGCCAGCCCGGGCGAGATCCGCGGCAGCAGCCGCGAGGCGTACGCGATCACCTCGCGCGGCACGCGGAAGCCGGCCGTCAGCTCCTCCAGCACCGCCTCCGGCTTGCCCAGGTGCCCCAGCGCCTCCGCCCAGCTCCGCGTGGCCCACGGCGTGGTCCCCTGGGCCAGGTCGCCCAGTACCGTCGCCGAGCCCGTCGTGCAGCGCCGCCCCACCGCCCGGTACTGCATCGGGGACAGGTCCTGCGCCTCGTCGAGGACGACGTGGCCGAGCGAGTGCGTGCGCTCCACCAGGTCGCTCGCCTCGTCGATCAGGACCAGGTCGGCCGGCGACCACTTCGCGGACTTCACGCTGCGGAAGGGCTTCGGCCACAGCAACAGCCGCTGCTCGTCCTCGTCGAGGATCCCGGCGGCGTGCTCCGCGAGGAACTCCGGCTCGGAGAGCAGCCGCAGCACCAGCTTCGCCGGATCCACCGGCGGCCACGCCTGCTTGACGACCGCCTTGACGGCGGGGTTGCGGGCCACCGCGTCCTGGACGCGGTCGTCGGGAGCCTCGCCCGCCTGTTCCATCCGGACGAGCACGGTGTGCGCGATGCGCTGCGGGAGCGCGTCGTGGGCGGCGCCGTAGCGGATGTCGCGGTTCTGGAGCTCTTCGACGATCTCGGCGAGTTCGTACGCCGGGACCCGCCAGCGGCGCGACCCGCGGACCACCATCAGCGGCTCGGTCGGCGGCGTGACGTGCGACCGTACGGCCCGGCGCAGCACCTCCGCCATCCTGGCGTCGCCCTTGACCACGGCCGTGGCGGCCCCGTCCACGGCCCGGACCTCGGCCACGCCCGGGCGGGCCACCAGGTCGTCGACGGTCGCCTGCTTGACCTCCAGCTCGCCCAGGGCCGGCAGGACCTGCTCGATGTAGTGGAGGAAGGAACGGTTCGGCCCGATGACCAGGGTGCCGGTGCGGGCGAGCCGGTCGCGGTGCGCGTAGAGGAGGTAGGCGACGCGGTGCAGGCCGACGGCGGTCTTTCCGGTGCCGGGGCCGCCCTGGACGCAGACCGAGCCGCCGAGGCCGGAGCGGACGATCTCGTCCTGCTCCGGCTGGATCGTGGCGACGATGTCGCGCATCGGACCGACGCGCGGGCGTTCGATCTCCTGCTGGAGGAGCTTGCTGACGGCGGACGCCTCGGCGGGGTCGGAGAGGTGCTCGTCCTCGTACGCCGTCAGCTCGCCGCCCGTGTACCCGAAGCGGCGGCGCAGCCCGATGTCCTGCGGGTCCTTCTTCGAGGCGCGGTAGAAGGGCTGGGAGACGGGCGCACGCCAGTCGATGACCATCGGGTCGCCGCCCGCGTCGTGGACGTGGCGGCGGCCGATGTAGAACTGCTCGCCCTCCGCGCCCTCGGCCAGGGAAGCACCGGGCGCGTGGAGGTAGTTGAGGCGGCCGAAGAAGAGGGGCGTGTGGGCCAGGTCCGCGAGGGCCTTGATCCGGTCGTCGATCTGGGCCTGCAGGACGACGGCGTTGACCCAGTTCGCGGTGACGTCGCGGATGTCGAGGGACTCGACGTCCTCGCGCATGGCGCGCAGCGCGGAACGGGACGCGGCGAGGTGGGCCCGTTCGCGGGCGAGCGGGTCGACGGACGGGTCGACGGACGGGTCGGCGGATGGCTCGGCGGACGGGTCGGCGGACGTCGCGGCCGACGACGTGGAACTACCTGCGGACACGGAACTGCCTCCAGCTGCTGATCTCTGTGATCGGACCGTCCGGTTTCCGAGCGGACGGCGGCTCTCCCCGGCGGCGTGATGGAGCGACGGCGGGAGGGGAGGCGGCAAGAGCGGAGATTGTAGTCAGCGCGGCGGCGCGGCGCGAACGGATTATCGGGGCCGCCGCGTGGTGCGGGGGTAGTACGGGAGGGGGAGCGGGCTCCCACTTCCGGCAGAGTCCCTAGGGGATGCCGTGCGTCGCGAGGAGGACGTGGGAGGGGGCGGGGTTCCGCCCCCAGGGCGATGTGACGGCCGGGCCGGAAAAGGACCATGGATACATGAGCACCGCCACCTTCACCCCGAGCCAGGGCCGCCACACTCGCGGCGCCACCACCACGACCTCCGTCGGCTCCGCCCCCGACGGCCACACCGCGAGAGCGGCCGGGCCCACGCACCCCGGTCAGCGCCGCAAGGGCGGTCTGCTGCGGGCCGCGAAGATATTCGCCGGGACCGCCGTGAGCGTGGTCCTGCTCGGTGAGTACGCCGAGGACGCCGGCGTCGTACGCCGCTGACGCCCCCGGCCCCTCACCGTGCGGCCACGATCCGCTAGTCGGAAGCCAGCAGCTCGTCCGCGTCCATGATCCGGTAGGCGTAGCCCTGCTCGGCCAGGAAGCGCTGGCGGTGGGCCGCGTAGTCCTGGTCGATCGTGTCCCGGGCCACCACCGAGTAGAAGCGGGCCTCGTGACCGTCCGCCTTCGGGCGCAGCACGCGGCCCAGGCGCTGTGCCTCCTCCTGGCGGGAGCCGAAGGTGCCCGACACCTGGATGGCCACCGTCGCCTCCGGCAGGTCGATCGAGAAGTTCGCGACCTTCGACACCACCAGCACGTTGATCTCGCCCTCGCGGAAGGCGTTGAAGAGCTTCTCCCGCTGCGCGTTCGAGGTCTCGCCCTTGATGACGGGCGCGTCCAGGTGCTCGCCCAGCTCGTCGAGCTGATCGATGTACTGGCCGATGACCAGCGTCTGCTCGCCCTTGTGCTTGCGCACCAACGCCTCGGTGACCTTCCGCTTCGTCGCGGTCGTCGCGCAGAAGCGGTACTTCTCCTCCGTCTCGGCCGTCGCGTAGGCGAGCCGCTCGCTCTCGGTGAGGTTGACCCGCACCTCGACGCAGTCGGCCGGCGCGATGTAGCCCTGCGCCTCGATCTCCTTCCACGGCGCGTCGAAGCGCTTGGGACCGATCAGCGAGAAGACGTCCGACTCGCGGCCGTCCTCGCGCACCAGCGTCGCGGTCAGCCCGAGCCGCCGCCGGGCCTGGAGGTCCGCCGTGAACTTGAAGACCGGCGCGGGCAGCAGGTGCACCTCGTCGTAGACGATCAGGCCCCAGTCCCGGGAGTCGAAGAGCTCCAGGTGCGGATAGATGCCCTTCCGCTTCGTCGTCAGGACCTGGTACGTCGCGATCGTGACCGGGCGGATCTCCTTGCGGGTGCCCGAGTACTCGCCGATCTCCTCCTCGGTGAGCGAGGTCCGCTTGATCAGCTCGTGCTTCCACTGACGGGCCGAGACGGTGTTCGTGACCAGGATCAGCGTGGTCGCCTTGGCCTGCGCCATGGCCCCGGCGCCCACCAGCGTCTTGCCCGCGCCGCAGGGCAGCACGACCACGCCCGAACCGCCGTGCCAGAAGCCCTCGACGGCCTGCTGCTGGTAGGGGCGCAGCGCCCAGCCGTCCTCGGCCAGCTCGATCGGGTGCGCCTCGCCGTCGACGTAACCGGCGAGGTCCTCGGCGGGCCAGCCCAGCTTGAGCAGGGTCTGCTTGATCTGCCCGCGCTCGGAGGGGTGCACGGCGACCGTGTCGGCGTCGAGCCGTGCGCCGACGAGCGGGGCGATCTTCTTGGAGCGCAGGATCTCCTCCAGCACCGGCCGGTCCGTGCTGGTCAGGACCAGCCCGTGCACGGGGTGCTTGGTGAGGGTGAGCCGCCCGTAGCGGGCCATCGTCTCGGCGACGTCGACGAGCAGCGCGTGCGGCACCGGATAGCGGGAGAACTCGACGAGCGCGTCCACGACCTGCTCGGCGTCGTGCCCGGCCGCCCGGGCGTTCCACAGCCCGAGCGGGGTGATCCGGTAGGTGTGGATGTGCTCGGGGGCCCGCTCCAGCTCGGCGAAGGGCGCGATCGCCCGCCGCGCGGCGGCGGACAGCTCGTGGTCGACCTCCAGCAGGAGGGTCTTGTCACTCTGGACGATCAGAGGCCCGTTCAAGAGCGTCCCTTTCCGGCGGTGTGACCGTCCGGGCGCGGACGGCCAAACCTCCAGTCTGCCGCATCCCCCGCCGGGTGTGGGGCTCCCGCGGGATCGCTCAGGCGCCCAGATGGGGCAATGGGGGCGCGGGGTAGGGCGTTTCGGTCGGGAGGAGGGCGCGGGCCGCGGTGTCGTCACCGGCACGGACCAGGGCGTGGATCTCGCGGGCCAGGGGGGTCACGTCGCGGATGGAGAGCGTCCACTCGTCGGCGTAGGCGCGGGAGGTGGATCCGGACAGGCCCAGTTGCAGGGACCGGTGGGGCAGCGCGTTCAGGTGGAGGTCGCGTTCGGGGTCCCACTGGACGCGGGCCGGGGCGGCGCGCAGCGCGTGGCGCCAGGTGGTGTGGTCGGGGTGGACGCCGGACTTGTAGTGGGACAGGCAGGCGTGGCGCAGCGCGTGGTCGAAGCCGGCCCGGGTGATCTCGATGGCGAGGACCGTCTCCTGGCCCTCCTTGGTGCCCCAGCCGCAGCGGTACATCATCCACAGGAACGACGGCTTGATCCACGTCATCCGGTCCCGCTTCCAGTCGGGCGGGAAGCGGCCGTCGCGGGCGGCCGGGAGGCCCAGCCTCGGGGAGTACGCCTGGTAGACGGTGATCGTGTCGGCGGTGTGCGCCGCCCGGATCCGGCGGGACGGTTCGGTGGACATGCCCCCAGGATCACCGCCCGCCGAGCCCCCGGGCCAGCGGTTTTCACATCTGGTCGTCGGCCAGCTCCGCCACGCCCGTGACCCGGTGCAGGGCGTACGTGCGGACCTCGTCCGCGGTGTGGTCGTAGCCGGTGACGTAGCCGCCCTCGACCCGGACCGGTGCGATCACGCGCTGGCTGGCCGCGCCGTCCGCGTTCACGTACCCGATCCACACCGCCGACCCGGTCAGCGCCGCCGCCTGCACGGTCGCCAGGGTCTCGGCCGCGCTGGTGCGCGGCAGTTCACCGGGCAGGTGAGCGGTTCCCGTGGTCGAAGCGGTCGGCGCGCTCTCCTTGCGCACCGCCGTCGCCGCCAGGTCGCCCGCGCGGATCGCCCGTACCGCCGCGCCCAGCAGCGTCGCGTCGGGCACCGGCGGCCCGTCCGGCACCGGGACGGGCGCGGCCCGGCGCGGGGTGCGGTGCGTGTCGGCCCGCGCCACCAGCACGTCACCGGTGCGCGACTCCGCGGCCGGGGCGTAGCCCATCGCCCGCAGCCCGTCGAGCAGCGCGCCCGGCTCGGCCTGCGCGGCCAGGACGGTCGGCGCGAGCCGGCGCAGCCCGAGCCCGGCCGAACGCTTGTCGGCGAGCAGCTCGCCGAGCACCGCGTCGTCGTCGCAGCGCACGTACGCGGAGGCCGCGCCCACGCGCAGGTGCCCGTGCCGCCGGGCCACGTCGTCGATCAGGTAGGTCAGCGGCTGCGGCACCGGCGTGCGGCTGTGCTCGGCCAGGAAGGAGTGCAGGTCGGAGGCGGTCCGCCCGGAGTCCAGGGCGCGGCGCACGGAGCCGGGCGTGAAGCGGTACACCGTCGCCCCGCCCTTGGACTCCACGTCGGCGAGGACGGCCAGTACGTCCCCGAGCGGCCGCCGCAGCGGGCCCGGCGCGACGGCCGTCAGGTCGGCCTGGAGCAGGACGTGGTCCACCGGTTCCGGCAGCAGCGGCGCCAGCAGCGGCCCCGGGTCCTGATGCGAGAGCAGCGCCCGACCGGGGCCCGAGAGCGCCCCGCGCCCGGTCACCCCGAGCAGCTCCGCCTCGTCCAGGGTCCAGCGCGCGAGGCGGGCCCGCAGCTCGCTGGTGCCGCGCACCGGGCGCTCCCAGGCGAGGCGGGCGAGCAGGTCCGCCGGATCGGCGGAGCCGCCCTCGGGCAGCGCGGCGAGCAGTTCCAGGACCCGGCGGCGCACCTCGGGGGCGGCGCTGCGGTCCAGGTCGGGGCCGAGGACGGACAGGGTGCGGCCCTTGGCGTCCTGCTCCCCGGCCAGCGCGGCCGTCCGGGTGGCGGGGAGCCAGGCGACGGCGAGCGCCGACCACCGCTCGGCGGGCGGGAGTTCGACCCAGGTGTCGAAGGCGGGGGTCGGCGCGTACCGCTCGTCGGCCTCGCCATCGCTGGCCAACAGGCCGCTCGCGTAGGCGAGTTCGATCCAGAACGCGGCGAGGGACTCGGTGGTGTCCAGGGCGGTGGCGGTCCGCTTGAGGTCGCGGACGGCGAGGCCACCGGCGCGCAGCACGGCGGGGCCGGTGTGTTCCCAGTGCTTGACGAGCTCCTCGACGGTGGACAGCGCGGCGAGCGCCTGCCCGGCCGCGTTCGCGTCCACGAGCGGCGGACGGTGCTCGCGCGCGGCGGCCACCGTCGGAGCCACCGGTTCCACCGTCCGGTGGGCCAGCCCGCCGCGCAGGTGCAGGGCGACCTCGCGCGGCAGCACGACCGTGCGCGTCGAGGCGGGCAGCAGCAGCCCGCGGTCGCGCAACCAGCGCACGGGCGGCGTCGGGTTGGCGGTCACCTCCCCGTACGGCGGCCCCCACACCAGTCGGCCCAGCACCTGGTGGGCCTCGGCGGGGGCCTCGTCGAGCAGTGCCGACATCCGCTCCCCGTCGGTGAACAGGGCGGTCAGCGCGGACACCGCGGACACCGGGTCGTGGGTGGCGGGCAGTCCGGCGGCCAGCACGATCTCCTGGACCCGGCCCGGGGACATGCCCGCGGTCGCCTCGGCGACGGTCGGGCCGAGCCCGGTGGGGGAGGGGCGGGAGGCGGAGGGGGCGAGCAACTCGCGCGCGGTGCGCACCAGTCGCAGCGCGTCGTCCCCGCCCCATACGAGGGCCTGGTCGCGCAGGGTCCGCAGGGCCCCGGGCAGCGCGGCCCGCACGGCGTCGGCGAGCGGCGCGCGGTCGTCCTCGCCGCCCGGGGCCGTACCGGTGAGCAGGGCCTCCAGCACCGGGTACGGGCACGGGTCCGGGGCCACCGCCAGCGCTTCCGCGCACTGGAGGGCGAAACGGTCCAGGTGTTCCAGGGCGCGCACCACCGACGCGCGGGTCCCGGCCCGGGTCGCCAGTTGGGTGACGTCGCCGGGCACCGGGTTCAGCAGGTCCGGCCGGGCGCGCAGCAGTGCGGCGAGCGCGGCGTCGTCACGGGCGCGCAGCGCCTCGGCCAGGGAACGCGGAGCGGTCCCTGCGGTGCTTGCCTCGGGCACGGTCGCCTCCTGGTCGCGTCGGCCGGTCGTCGGCCGGTCCCCATCCGGTCCACGTTATCCGCTGCGTGGGCGGCGGCTCCACGGGCGCACGCGCTACCTTTCGACGAGGTGGTACGGGAGGAGCCGGGGCGTGGGGATCGAGAGCGACCATCTGGTCTACGAATATCTGAGCCGGGTCGGCGACTTGGCCCAGCGGCGCCAGCTGGCGTCGGCCGACCGGATGCGGCTGGTGTCGGGCCTGCGGGACGAGATCGACCGGCGCCGCGCGAAGTACGACCCGGACACGCCGGCCGCCGTGCGCCGCATCCTCGACCGGATCGGCAGCCCCGAGGAGATCCTGGACGCGCTGGCGGCGGGCCGTGACCCGGCGCCGGCCCCGGAGCCGGCCCCGGCGCCGGGGGGTGTGCCCGTACAGCGGGGGCCGGGGCGGCTGCTCGGCCGCAAGCCGGTCCCGCCGCCGCGGCCCGCGGAGCCGACGGCGCCCGCGCCGGCCGGACCCGCGTCGCCGCACCTGGCCGGGATGGACGAACTCGGCCCCGACGGGGGCGGGTCGGCCGAGCCCGACTGGTGGCGGGTCGGGCCGGGCGGCTACGGCGCCGGTCCGCAGGTCGAGGGTTTCGCGGGCGGCATCGAGATGCCGGACCTGCCGGACCTCTTCAAGGTCCCGGCGGAGGAGGACGAGGCGGCCGAGGCCGCCGCGACCGGGGCGGCGGGTACGGGCGGATCGCGGGGGCGGGCCGCGGTACGGGCGCTGCGCGAGCGGCGTCGGCGGCGCAAGGAGGCGGCGGCCGCCGCGGGCGAGGTCGTGTCCGGGAAACCGCGGCCGCACGCCTTCCTGGTGCTCGCGGCGCTGCTGCTGGCGGTCGGTGTGGTCACCGGGTACTGGGTGCTGCTCGGGCTCGGCTGGTTGGTGGCCTACCTCTCGCGGGTGCTCGGGCCCACCGAGAAGAAGTGGGTGGTGTTCGGGCTGCCGGGGGTGGTGTTCGCGGGTGCGGTGGTGTGGGTGTGGGGGCGGATGAACGGCCACTGGGGTGACCCGATCGTCGACGGCCACCTCGGCGAGGCCTTCCATGGCATGTGGCCCTGGCTGGTCCGCGGCGCCGCCGTAGCCTCGGCCCTGCACCTAACCTGGCGAGCCCACCGCCGCTGACCCACCCCGGCCAGCCGCCTCAACCGCCGTCGAGGCCGGAGGTGGTCCGCCGGCCCGGCAGATCCAGCCTGACCAGTGCCCGCTGGCCCCCGGGCTCCGCCCGGACCCGCGCCTCAAACGCCGGCGGGGCTGGAGGTGGGCCGCCGGCCCGCCAGATCCAGCCTGGCTGGTGCTGCTGGCCCGCCACATCTAGCCCGCCCGGCGTTTGAGGGCGCCCGCCGGAGGCGGGTTGTGGGGGCGGTGCTGCGCTGGGCCCCCGGGCTCTGCCCGGACCCGCGCCTCGAACGCCGGCGGGGCTGGAGGGGGCCCGCCCGGCGCCCCGCCGGAGGCTAGGGGGACCAGGGGGAGGTGGGGATGATGAGGGGGGAGGCGGTGACGGGGTCCGGGATGACCAGGGAGGTGAGGCCGAAGACCTCGTGGACCAGGTCGGCCGTGACGACGGCGGAGGGCGGACCCTGCGCCACCACCCGCCCCGCCTTCATCGCCACCAGATGATCCGCGTACCGCGCGGCCTGGTTGAGGTCGTGCAGGACGGCCACCACCGTCCGCCCCCGCTCATGGTTGAGCCTCCGCACCAGATCCAGCACCTCCACCTGATGCGCGATGTCCAGGAACGTCGTCGGCTCGTCCAGCAGCAGCAGGTCCGTCTCCTGCGCCAGCGCCATCGCGATCCACACCCGCTGCCGCTGCCCGCCGGACAACGCGTCCACGGGCCGGTCCGCCAGGTCGGCGACCGACGTCCGCTCCATCGCCGCGACCACGGCCCGCTCGTCCGCCTCGGACCACTGCTGCCACCACCGCTGGTGCGGCTGGCGCCCGCGCGCCACCAGGTCCGCGACCGTGATCGCCTCCGGTGCGACCGGGGACTGCGGGAGCAGCCCGATGGCCTGCGCGATCCGCCGCGTGGGCAGCGAGGCGAGCGCCTCGCCGTCCAACAGGACCGCCCCCGCCCGCGGCTTCAGCAGCCGCCCCAGCGCCCGCAGGGTGGTGGACTTCCCGCAGGCGTTCGGCCCGACGATCACCGTCACCTTCCCGTCCGGGACGGACAGGTCGAGGTCCTCCACGACGACCCGGTCCTCGTACGCGAGCGTCAGCCCGCTCGCCGTCAGACGACTCATGCCTTGCCTCCACTACGAACACCACGAACACCACGGCTGCGCACGATCAGCCAGATCAGGTACGGCGCCCCCACCGCGGCGGTCAGCACGCCCACGGGAAGCTCGGTCGGCGACAGCAGCCGGCGCGCCAACAGGTCGCCCAGGACCACGATCACGGCGCCGGTCAGCGCCGAGCACAGCAGCGGGATCTGCGCGGTCCGGGTCATCCGGCGCGCGATCTGCGGGGCCAGCAGCGCGACGAAGTCGACGGGCCCGGCCGCCCCCGTGGCCACCGACGCCAGGACCACGCCCAGCGCGACCAGCCCGAGCCGCACCGGCCCCAGCCTGACCCCGAGCGCGGTCGCGGTGTCGTCGTCGAGCGAGACCGTGCGCTGCGCCCGCGCCGCCCACAGCACGGCGGGCGTCAGCGCCAGCAGCACCCAGCCGAGCGGCGCCGCGATGTCCCAGCCGCGCCCGTTGAGGGAGCCGGTCATCCAGATCTGGGCCTGCTGGGCCACCAGGTAGTCGCCCTTGGTCATCAGCAGCGTCGTCATCGAACGCAGCGCGATGGCGAAGCCGATGCCGATGAGGACGAAGCGCCCCGCGTGCAGGCCGCCGCGCCAGGCGAAGACGTAGACGAGAGCGGCCGCGAGGAGCCCGCCGAGCACCGAGAGGTAGGGCAGGACGGCGTACGAGGTCACCCCGAAGGTCAGCGCCGCCACGGTGACCGCGCCCGCGCCCTGGCTGATCCCGATGATGTCGGGGCTGGCCAGCGGGTTGCGGGCGACGGTCTGGATCAGCGCGCCCGCGATCCCGAAGGCGATCCCGACCAGCAGCCCCACCGCCAGGCGGGGCAGCCGCAGGTCGGCGACGACCAGCTCGTCCTGGGAGGGCTGCCCCAGCAGCACCTTGACGACCTCGCCGGGCGCCACGAAGGACTCGCCGACGCAGAGGTACGCCACGCACACCGCGGCCAGCAGCCCCGCGAGGCAGAGCGCGACCACGGCGGCCCGCCGGTGCAGCAGGAACGATCCGCGCCCGGCGCGTACGAGCGCGTACCCGGCCGGTCGGGTCGAGGAGGTCGTGCTCACGCGGCCACCGCCTTGCGGCGGACCAGGGCGACCAGGAACGGCACCCCGATGAGCGCGGTCATCACCCCGGCCGGCACCTCGCCCGGCGGCACCACGACCCGCCCGACCACGTCCGCGACCAGCAGCATCACGGGCCCGATCAGCGCGGCCATCGGCAGCACCCAGCGGTGGTCGCCGCCCACCACGGCCCGCGCGATGTGCGGCACGGCCAGCCCGATGAAGGCGATCGGCCCGGCCGCCGCGACCCCGGCGCCGGTCAGCACGGTGGCCCCGAGGCCGCCGACGACGCGGACGGCGGCGACGTTCTGCCCCAGGCCCTTGGCGACGTCCTCGCCGAGCGCGAGCGCGTCCAGACCGCGCGCCACCGACGCCACGAGGACCGCCCCCACCAGCAGGAACGGCCAGATCTGGGAGACGACCTGGAGGTCGCGCCCGGCGACCGAGCCGACCTGCCAGAAGCGGAACTCGTCCAGCGTGGACGCCTTCGTCGTCAGGACCGCCATGGTGACGGAGGCGAGCAGCGCGTTGATCGCGGCCCCGCCGAGGGCGAGCTTCACGGGGGTCGCGCCCCCGCGCCCGCTCGCGGCGATGGCGTAGACGGCGACGGACGCCACCGCCGCCCCCGCGAAGGCGAACCACACGTAACCGGTGAGCGTGTGCACCCCGGCGAAGGCGATCGCGCAGACGACGGCGACCCCGGCGCCCTGGCTGATGCCGAGGATGCCGGGGTCGGCGATGGGGTTGCGGGTGATGCCCTGGAGGGTGGTCCCGGCGAGCGCGAGGCCCACGCCGACCATCAGGGCGACCAGGGTGCGCGGGACCCGCAGGCTGCGGACGACCTCGGCGTCGGGGGTGTGCGCGCCGCGGAACAGCGCGTCGAAGACCTCGGAGGGGGGTATGGAACGGGCGCCGACGGCGAGGCTGAGCACGACGGCGCACAGCAGCGCGGCGAGCGCGGCCACCGTCCAGCCGAGGCGACGGGCCGTCAGGGCGCGCCGCGGGGCGGCGCTGGGAGCGGGGGCTGACATCTCACCCAATTTCATGATCTGGTAAGGCGAGCCTAAGTCTACGTTCCCCCGCGTTCGCCCGGTCTCGGCACAATGGACGGCATGACTTCCCCCGCGTCTCCCGCGTCCCACCCCTTCACCGTCGGCTTCGACCTCGACATGACGCTCATCGATTCGCGCCCCGGCATCAAGGCCACCTTCGAGGTGCTCGCCGCCGAGACGGGCACGTTCATCGACGCCGCCGCGGCCGTCACCCGGCTCGGGCCGCCGCTGGAACAGGAGCTGGCGCACTGGTTCCCCGAGGAGCGGGTCGCGGAGATGGCCGACCGCTACCGGGCGATGTACCCGACGTACGCCATCGAGCCGAGCCCGGCGATGGGCGGGGCGCGCGAGGCGGTCGAGGCGGTGCGGGCGCTCGGCGGGCGGGCGATCGTGGTGACGGCGAAGTACGAGCCGAACGCGCGGCTGCACCTGACACACCTGGGCATCGAGCCCGACGCGGTGATCGGCTCGCTCTGGGCCGAGGCGAAGGCGGTCGCGCTGCGCGAGTACGGAGCGCGGGTCTACGTCGGCGACCACGTGGGCGACGTGCGCGGGGCGCGGACGGCGGGCGCGCTGTCGGTGGCCGTGCCGACCGGGCCCTGCCCCGCGCCGGAGCTGCGCGAGGCCGGCGCGGACGTGGTCCTGGCGGACCTGACGGAGCTGCCGGCCTGGCTGGAGCGGTACGTCGGCACCCACCTGCCCGCCGCGGTGGCCCAGGAGGCCTGAGCCGCGCGGCCCCCGCGCTGGGGGTCTAGCGGGCGGCGGCCTGTGCGCGGCGGGCGGCGCGGCGTTGGGCGCCGGCCGAGCGGAGCACTCCGGCGGCCGAGATCGCGAAGCCGACGCCCATGAGCATGCACACGGCCCACGCGTACGACGGGAACGGATCGGTGTGCAGGAACAGCGGGGCCATCGTCGCGAGCGTCGCGACGGCGCCGAGGATGAAGACGATGCCGCCGGCCTTGACCAATGCGTCGCCGGGGCGCGCTTCGTCGCAATCAGGAGTGGGAGTCACCTCACCAGGGTAGTTCCCTGGCCGAAGGGGCACTGCAGGAAGGACCGGGGGACGCCTTGTCAGGGCTGCCCTGACCATTAGCCTTGAAGGTGACAGGTCACACATGACCCGCCACACCGACGAGCACAAGGACAGAGGACGGACGTGCCTACCGGCAAGGTCAAATGGTTCAACAGTGAGAAGGGCTTCGGCTTTCTCTCCCGCGACGACGGCGGCGACGTCTTCGTCCACTCGTCGGTACTGCCGGACGGGCTCGACGCGCTCAAGCCCGGCCAGCGCGTGGAGTTCGGCGTGGTCGCGGGCCAGCGCGGCGACCAGGCCCTCTCGGTGACGGTCCTGGAGCCGGCGCCTTCGGTGGCGGCCGCGCAGCGCCGCAAGCCGGACGAACTGGCCTCGATCGTCCAGGACCTGACGACCCTGCTGGAGAACGTCACGCAGCAGTTGGAGCGCGGCCGTTACCCCGACAAGGCGCACGGCGCGAAGATCGCCGGCATGCTGCGCGCGGTGGCCGACCAGCTCGACGTCTGAGACCCGCGTCCGACCCGGACGATCCGTCCGACCCGTACGACCGCGCCCCGCTCCCCCGCCACCCGGCGGGGGAGCGGGGCGCCGTCGCGTGGTCTCAGGGGAAGTCGAGCGCCCCCGGCGCGATCGCCGGGACCAGGCCCTCCGCCGCCGCCCGGGTCAGCAGCCCGCGCACCGCCGCGTAGCCGTCCTCGCCCAGGTCCGCCGTGAACTCGTTGACGTACAGCCCGATGTGCTGGTCGGCCACCGCCGGATCCAGCTCCTGCGCGTGCGCCCGGACGTAGGGGCGGGACGCCTCGGGGTCCTCCCATGCCATCCGCACCGACGTACGGGCCGCCTCGGCCAGCGCGCGCAGCGCCTCGGCGCCCAGCGAGCGCCGCGCGATGATCGCACCGAGCGGGATCGGCAGTCCGGTCGTGGACTCCCAGTGCTCGCCCATGTCGGCCAGGCAGTGCAGCCCGTAGTCCCGGTAGGTGAAGCGCGCCTCGTGGATCACCAGTCCGGCGTCCACCCGGCCCTCGCGCACCGCGGGCATGATCTCGTGGAAGGGCAGCACCACGACCTCGCCCACCCCGCCCGGCAGCACGTCGGCCGCCCACAGCCGGAAGAGCAGGTAGGCGGTCGAGCGCTCGCTGGGCACGGCCACCGTCTTGCCGGTCAGGTCGGCGCCCGGCTCCCGGGTCAGGACCAGCGGCCCGCAGCCGCGGCCCAGCGCCCCGCCGCAGGGCAGCAGCGCGTAGTCCTCCAGCACCCAGGGCAGTACGGCGTAGGACACCTTCAGCACGTCGAGCCCGGCCAGGTCGGCCGCGTCCGCGGGGGCGTCCGGGCCGCGCTCGGCGATGCCGTTGGTGACGTCGATGTCCGCGAAGGTCACCTCCAGCGCGGGCGCCCCGGGCACCCGGCCGTGCGCCCACGCGTCGAAGACGAAGGTGTCGTTGGGGCAGGGCGAGTAGGCGATCCGCAGCGGGCCGTCCGTGAGCGGTTCAGTGGTGCTCATGCTGGCGTTCTCCCCAGTTCGCGAGTACGGGCCCCAGCGCGCGGAAGCCGTCGCCGAGCGCGGCGAGCGCCTCCCCGATCCGCCAGGCGGCGCGGTCGCGCGGGCCCACGGCGTTGGACACCGCGCGGATCTCCAGTACCGGCAGTCCGTGCGCGGCGGCGGCCTCGGCGACCCCGAAGCCCTCCATGGCCTCGGCCCCCGCGAGCGGGTGCCGGGCGGCGAGCAGCGCGGCGCGCTCGGCGCTGCCGGTGACGGTGGACACGGTGAGCACCGGCGCCAGCAGGGCGCCGCTCACCTCGGCGGCCCGGGCTGCCAGTTCGGCGGGCGGCAGGTGCACGGTGTGGCCGAAGCCGAGTTCCCGGACGTCCACGAAGCCGTCGGGGGTCTCGGCCCCCAGGTCGGCGGCGACGAGCGCGTCCGCGACGACGAGCGAGCCGAGGGGGGCGGCGGGCTGGAAGCCGCCGCCGATGCCGGCGCTGATGACGAGGCCGTACGGGGCGGGACCGGAGGGGGCGGTGCCGCCCGCGCCGGGCGCGCCCACGAGGGAGGTCGCGAGCGCGGTGGCGGTGGCCGCGGCGGCGGCGGCCGGGCCGACCCCGCCGACGAGCACGTCGAGGGCGAGGCCGGGCAGGTCCCGACGGGTGATGAGGTACCCGCCGGGGAGGGTGCGCGGCTCAGGTGACCCGGAGGGGTCCGGATGAGGGGTGAGACCGGCGACGACGGAGTCGGCCTCCGCCGCCACCGCGGTCACGATGAGCGCGCGCACCGCGGGGACTACTTCTTGAGCTTGAGGTTGAAGGTCCAGACGGAGGTGGGCTTGCCGTCCTTGCTCAGCTCGATGATGTGGATCGGCTGGGCCTCCGGGGCGGCGCCCTGGCCGCCCGTGGAGAAGGGGTTCAGGCCCGGGAAGCTCTGGTAGGTGTTGCTGGTGAGGTCGCCGAGGCGCTGGGTGCCGACGGCGGCCAGCCACTTCTTGCCGTCCTCCACGACGTCGGGCTCGACGCCCAGACGCAGGGTCTCACCGGCGGTGTAGTTGATGGTCTTGGCGTCCGACGTGCCCTTGGAGTCCGAGAGGCACTCCTGGACGCGCGCCTCCGACAACTCCTTCTCCGAGTCCTGGAGACGGCAGGTGGCCTGCGCGGAAACCGACGAGCTGCCGACCGTCACGGTGGCCAGGGGCGTCGGCTTGTCGCAGGCGGAGAGGACGAGGAGGCCGGCGGAAACGGCTCCGAGGGCCGCGACACTGCGGCGGGCCCTACCCGAGAAAAGCGGTGCGGTCATGAGCCGAAGGCTATCGGGCCGCCGCGCCCGCGCCCCGCACCGGGTCCCCGCGGGCCGCCCGCGGAAGTTTTTTCCGCCGGGCTGTCACATCCGCGCGGCGCCGCGGGTCAGGGCGGTGAAGGACACACCACAGCGGTCCGAACCTCCCGAGGAGCCCACGATGTCCACCGCACACCTCGTCGTCACCCTGGTCGCCGCCCTGATGGTCGGCTTCTCGGCCTACTCGCTGCTCACCCGGACCTCCTGGGTCGTCGAGCCGCTCGTCGCCTACGGCGTCCCCGAAGGCTGGTGGACGCCGCTCGGGGCGGCCAAGGCCGCGGGCGCGGTCGGGATCCTCGTCGGCCTCTTCGTCCCGGTGATCGCCACCCTCGCCGCCATCGGCCTCGTCCTCTACTTCACCGGCGCCGTCATCACCGTCCTGCGCGCCCGCTCCTACGCCCACGTCCCCTTCCCGCTGCTCTACGCGGCCCCGGTCGTCGGCGCGATGCTGCTCGCCTAGCGCGCGGAGGGGGCGTCATCCGCTAGGCCCTGTCGTCAAAGTGCCGTCTGCCTCGCGACGCCTGGCACGCGCTCTCGCCGCACCGGGCGAAAGCCAAGTACGTCCAGTACGCGGGCTTCCGCCCGGCACGGCGAGAGCACGCACCAGACGCCGCGGGGCCGCCCTTCGGGCGACGACGGCACTTTGACGACAGGACCTAGGCCACCCGGGGGCGGGACGCGCCCGGGTGGTGGTGGCGGGGGGAGGACATCAGTCCGCGGACCGCCATCACCGTGCCCAGCGCGACGATGGCCGCCGCCACCCCCATCCCCAACACCCCGTGCAGCGGCAGCGCGATCCCGATCGCCCCGCCCAGCACCCAGGCCACCTGGAGCAGCGTCTCCGAACGCGCGAAGGCCGAGGTGCGCACCGCCTCCGGCACGTCCCGCTGGATCATCGCGTCCAGCGACAGCTTGGCCAGCGCCTGGCAGAAGCCCGCCGTCGCGCCCAGCACCGCCATCAGGACCCCGGAGAAGAAGACGGCCGCCACGACCGCGACGCCGAGCGTGACGGACAGCACCACCGCGATGATCGTCTCCGGCGCACGGGCCCGCAGCCACGCGCCCACCGCCGTCCCGCACGCGTTGCCCACGCCCGCCGATACGCCCACGATCCCCAGCGAGACGGCCGCGCTCTGCCCGGCCAGCGGGTGCTCCCGCAGCAGGAACGCCAGGAAGAAGATCAAGAACCCGGACAGGCCGCGCATGGCGGCGTTCGCCAGCAGCCCGCACAGCACCGACCTGCTGACCGTCCGCAGCCCGGGCCGCCGCGAGTGCGCCTCGTGGGTGGAGAGCCGGGCCCGCCGCTCGCCCTTCGCCTCGTCCACCTTGTGCGGCAGCGTGAACGCCGCGAAGGTGCCGGCGAGGAAGATCGCGCAGGCCCCGTACAAGGGCCACGGCGGGCCGATCGAGTGCAGGGCCGCCCCCACCGGCGCCGCGGCCCCGGTGGCCAGCAGCCCGGCCAGCGTGACCCGGGAGTTCGCCTTGACGAGCGAGAACTTGGGCGGCAGCAGCCGCGGCACCACCGCGCTGCGCACCACTCCGTACGCCTTGGACGCGACCAGCACCCCCAGCGCCGCCGGATACAGCTCCAGCCCGCCCGTGGCCACCGCGCCCGACATCATCACGGCGAGCACCGCCCGGGTGAACATCGCCGCCGCCATCGCCGCCCGGCGGCCGTGCGGCAAGCGGTCCAACAGCGGGCCGATCACGGGGGCCAGGAGGGTGAAGGGCGCCATGGTGATGGCGAGGTAGAGGGCGACCCGGCCGCGGGCCTCGTCCGTGGGGACGGAGAAGAAGACCGTCGAGGCGAGCGCGACTGTGATCATCACATCACCGGCGCCGTTGATCGCGTGCAGCTCGATCAGCTTGCCGAGGCCGGATTCACCCGCCCCGTGCGCGTGCGTGGCCCGCCGGATCCCGCGCGCCGTACCGGTGATCGGCAGGTGCAGGGCACGCCCGAATGCCCGGCCGGCCCTCCGGACCGGTCCCGAGCCGTCATCGGACGACCGTACGGGTGCCACCTGGCCATAGTGCCCCACGCGGCCCCCGAGGACCCCTCCCGGCGCGCTCCCGGCGTGCCCGCGGCGCGAACCGGAGGGAGTCGGACGTCCGCGAATCGGACTTGCATGTGGGCCCAGGCCCGAAGAAGAGGTAGCGTGCGTAGCGCGCCACCGGCGGTTGCTCTTGGCCGCGCGCCTCTTCGCGATCCCGCAGAATGGATGGCAATAGGTGCGCCCGAGGCCGATCGGGTGCGGACGTCGACGCGGCCCTCTGGTCCGCTCCGCCCGCGCCACGTACGGACAGCACCGACGGGTCGTTGTGGACGACAGTACGGACGGCGCACACGTGAGACGGCGTAGGAGAGAACGAGACCAGTGAGTGCTGCGACGACGCGAAGCCGTACCCCGCGTACCCCTGACCGCCTGTGCGTCGAGGCGGTAGAACTCGCGCGGGCGGCGGCCGAGGATGCCGCCTTCCCCGGCGTGGTGGGAGAGCACGTCTCGGCGGTGGCGGAGGGCGACCGGGTCGTCACCCACTACTTCGAGGCCAAGGAGCCGGGCTACCGCGGCTGGCGGTGGGCCGTCACGGTGACCCGCGCGTCCCGCGCGAAGAACGTCACCCTCGACGAAACGGTGCTGCTCCCCGGCTCCGACGCGCTCCTCGCGCCCGAGTGGGTGCCGTGGAGCGAGCGGCTGCGGCCGGGTGACATGGGGCCGGGCGACCTGCTGCCCACCGATGCCGAGGACCTGCGGCTGGAGCCCGGCTGGTCCGGCGAGGACGCGCCGCCGCCGAACTCCGTGGTCTCCGCGGAGATGGCCGAGCTGGTCGAAGCGGAAGATGCCGACGTGACGGAGCCGGCGGTGACGCCGGTGGTGCCGGCGCGCGGTTCCATCGCCTCCGTGGCCGAGGAACTCGGCATGCGGCGGGCGCGGGTGCTGTCCCGCTACGGTCTGCACACCGCGGCCGACCGCTGGGACGAGTCCTTCGGCGCGAAGACCCCGATGGCGCAGGCGGCGCCCGCCTCCTGCGTGTCCTGCGGCTTCCTCGTGGCGATCGGCGGCTCGCTGGGGCAGGCCTTCGGTATCTGCGCGAACGAGTTCGGGCCGGCCGACGGGCGGCTGGTGTCCCTGTCGTACGGGTGCGGGGGGCACTCCGAGGCGGCGGTCATGCCGGCGCCGATGCGGCCTGCGCCGCCGGTCCTGGACTCCATGGCCTCGGACGAGTTCTCCCTCCGCCCGACCCCCCCGGCAGACCCCACCCCCTCGGACCTGGGCCACTCCTAACCCTCCCTCCCCTCCGGGCCCGCCTCAAACGCCGCCGGGGCTGGGTCGGGCCACCTCCAGCCCGCCCGGCGTTTGAGGGCGCCTTGAGGCGCGGACGTGGACCGGGCCGAGCCACATCCAGCCCGCCCGGCGTTTGAGGGCAGGTGCGGCCTGCTGTCCCTCCGGGGGCGCCTCAAACGCCGGCGGGGCTGGGTTGGCGCTGGCCCTGAGGGACGGTCGGGCCGTCGGTTACGCCCGCCCGTCCTCGGTGATCGGGATCGGCTGGACCCCGTTCGCCGAGGGGGCGCCCGGTACACCGCCCTGCGCGTCCGGCGCCTGGTTCATCGACGACAGCAGCTGACGCGCGAGGCCCAGCCCGGTGCCGCCCATCGTGAGGGCCTTCGCGAACATCTCCGACATGCCCTCGGCCCCGTTCAGCAGCACCATGTGCTCGACGTTGCCGAAGGCGCTCGCGCCCGCCTGCACGATCTGGGGCCAGTTCTCGGCGAGCTGCTGGGCGACCACCGCCTCCTGGTTCTCCGCCAGGGCCGCCGCGCGCGCCTTGATGGCCTCGGCCTCGGCGAGACCCTTGGCCTTCGCCGCGTCCGCCTCCGCCAGGCCCCTGGCCCGAGCCCACTCCGCGTCCGCGAGGCCCTTGGCCTGCGTCGCCGCGGCCTCGGCCTCACCGGTCGCCCGGGTGGCCTTCGCCGCCGCCAGACCGCGGGTCTCGATGGCCTGGGCCTCGGCGGCGGCCGCCGTCTTGACCCGGGTGGCCTCGGCGGCCGCCGCGAGCTCGGTCTCCTGGGCCTTGGCCTGGGCGGCCGAGATCCGGGAGTCGCGGTCGGCCTCGGCGAGCGTGCGCTGCTCGTAGGCCTTGGCGTCCGCGGGCTTGCGCACGTCCGCCTGGAGCTGCTGCTCGCGCCGGTTGGCCTCCAGCTCGGCGACCCGGGTCTCCTGGACGACGACCTCCTGACGGGCCGCGGCGTCCGCGAGCGGACCGGCCTGCCGGGAGGAGGCCGCGGCCTTGTCCCGCTCGGCCTGGTAGCCCGCCTGGAGGATCTCGCTGTCCCGGGTGGCCTCCGACATGCGGGCGAAGGCGGCCTGTTCGGCCTCGGTCGCCAGCAGGTTCGCGTCGGCCTGGGCGATCCGCGCGTCGCGCTGGACCGCGGCCGCGTGCGGCATCGCGAGGTTCTTGATGTAGCCGGTCGGGTCCTCGATCTCGTGGATCTGGAGCGAGTCGACGATCAGGCCGAGCTTCTCCATCTCGCTGCCGCAGGCCGCCCGGGTCTGGCCGGTCAGCTTCTCGCGGTCGCGGATCATGTCCTCGACCGTCAACCCGCCGACGATGGAGCGCAGATGACCGGCGAACACGATGTGCACGCGCTCCGGGATCATCTTCTGCTGGTCCAGGAAACGCCGTGCCGCGTTCGCGATCGAGACCATGTCGTCCCCGACCTTGAAGATCACCACGCCCTTGACCTTGAGCGGGATGCCCTGGTGGGTCACGCAGTCCACCAGCAGCTGGGTCTCGTTCAGGTCCAGGGACAGTTTCCGGACCGCCTGGACGCCGGGCAGGACGAGCGTGCCGCGGCCGGTGACGATCCGGAATCCCATGCCCTCGCCGAGACCCTCGGTCTTGTGCGTGGAACCGGAGATGACAAGTGCTTCGTTCGGTTCGGCCACCCGCCACATGAGCTTGAACAGGCCGATCAGAACGAGTAGTGCGGCGAGAACGACTCCCGCCACGACGCCGATAGCCATCGGCAAACGCCCCCTTAGTGCAGTGCCGTTGCGGCACCGATGAGGGCGAGTCTGCGCTCCTCGCCGTTTGGCGTGAAGACGCTGAAGGGTCCTTGTCGCAATCTTGATACGCAGCGCCGCGGCGGCCGGCCGCCGGACGGCCCAGCGAAGGTCAGCGGAAGGTCAGCGGAAGGTCGGACGCAGGTCAAGCGAGGGTCAGTTGACGTAGGCGGCCGTGACGTACACCGTGCGCGGCGGCAGGTGTTCGACCACCGTGACCACCGTGCCGACGGGCATCGGCTCCCGTTCGTTCAACGCCGGGTGGGCCAGGAAGTGCTCCGCGCCGCCCCGGATCCGGACGATGATCTCGCCCACGAGTCCGGGCCCCACCGTGCCGGTGACCCGCCCGGTCATCCCCACCATGTCCTGATCCATACCGGCAGGTTACGCGGGAAGGGCCCGGGGAGACCCCGGGCCCGTTCATCCGTTCCCCTCCCGCCCTCAGCCGGCGAGCACCGGGGGGTGCTCCGGCCGCGCCGTCCGGCCGGCCTCGGCGCGCCGGACCCGGGTCACCGCGATGACCGCGGCGAGGAGCAGCAGGGCGGTGGCGCCGTAGGAGGCGGTGTGCATGCCGTGGACGAAGGCCGCGCGGGCGGTGGCCAGTACGGTCTCGCCGGCCGCACCGCCGATCTGCTGGGCGACCGCGGCGGCCCCGCCGAGCGTCTCCCGTACGGCGGGCTGCGCGTCGCTCAGGTCGCCGCGGTAGACGGCGGTGCCGAGGCTGCCCAGCAGGGCCATGCCGAGCGCTCCGCCGAACTCGCCGCCGGTCTCCAGGACGGAGGCGGCCGAACCGGCCTTCTCGGCGGGGGCCGAGGCGAGGGCCATGTCGGAGACGAGCGCCATCACGGTGACGATGCCGGAGGCGAGGACGGCGGCGCCGATCAGCAGCAGCCACAGCGAGTCGGTGCCGGTGAGGCCGAGGAGGGCGAATCCGGCGGCGCCGATGACGAACCCGCCGGCGATGACGACGGGGCGGCCGAACTTCTGGCCGAGGGCGGTGGCGGCGGGGGCGGTGGCGCCGACGGCGACCGAGGGGGCCAGGGACCACAGGGCGGCTTCCAGGGTGCCCATGCCGAGGACGGACTGGAGGTACTGGGTGGTGAAGTAGGCCGAGCCCATCATGGCGAAGGAGGCGACGGTGTTGAAGGCGACCCCGGCGGCGAAGCCGCGGCCCTGGAAGAGTGCCCGGCCGATCATGGCGTCGTCGCGGCCGAGCTGGCGGCGGACGAAGAGGAACCCGAAGACCAGACCGGCGGCGAGGCAGCCGAGGTAGAGCGGCTCGAAGCCCTCGGCGGCGATCTGCTTGACGCCGTAGACGACGGGGAGCACGGCGGCCATCGAGAGCGGGACGCTGAGCAGGTCGAAGCGGCCGGGGGCGGGGTCCTTGAACTCCGGTACGAGCACGGGCACCAGGACCAGCAGGAGCAGCATCGCGGGGACGTTGATGAGGAAGACGGACCCCCACCAGAAGTGGTTCAGGATGAGCCCGCTCATGACCGAGCCGAGGGCGATGCCGCCGGCCATCGCGCCGGACCAGATGCCGATCGCCCGGCCGCGCTGCTGGTCGTCCTGGAAGAGGTTGCGTACGAGCCCCAGCGTGGACGGCATCAGGGTCGCGCCGCCGATGCCGAGCAGGGCGCGGGCGGCGATGAGCATCTCGGCGCTGGTGGCGTAGGCGGCGCAGACGGAGGCGAGGCCGAAGGCGGCGGCGCCGATCAGCAGCAGCTTGCGGCGGCCGATCCGGTCACCGATCGAACCCATGGTGATGAGCAGTCCGGCGAGGGCGAAGGCGTAGCTGTCGAAGATCCACAGCTGCTGCGTGGCCGTGGGATCCAGCTCCTGCGTGATGGAGGGGATCGCGAAGTAGAGGACGGAGACGTCCATCGAGACCAGGAGCAGGGGGAGCAGGAGGACGGTGAAGGCGGTCCATTCCCGGCGACCTGCGAGACGTGCTGCGGGGTTCGTCATGAGCAGCAATGTACAAGCGTCATAAACACTTGTCTAGTACGGATGTATAGGACGCTCGTGTTGGACGTCTGTGTTGGACGTCTGTATGGAACGCTCGTATATCCTCGGGGGCATGGGACACCGTGAAGATCTGCTCGAAGGCGCCAAGAAGTGCCTCGTGGCGAAGGGTTTCGCGCGCACGACCGCGCGGGACATCGTCAGCGCGTCCGGCGCCAATCTCGCCTCGATCGGCTACCACTACGGCTCCAAGGACGCCCTGCTGATCCAGGCGTTCATCGGGCTCGCGGAGGACTGGGGCGCCGCGGTCACCCCGGAGGTGACGGGGGAGGGCGGCACGCTGGACCGCTTCACCTCGGTCTGGGAGGGCATCCTCGGCCGGCACGAACAGTTCACGGCGATGTGGGCGGCCAGTACGGAGATCGCGCTCGCCCCGGACCGGATGCCGGAGCTCGCGGCCATGCTGTCGGCCTCGGAGGGCGAGGGGCGGCGCGGCCTGATCGCGCTGTTCACGGGGATCCCGGAGGAGGAGCTCGACGAGGACGACGTCCGGACGTTGGGGGCCGTCTACCAGGCGCTGCTGACCGGGGTCATGGTCCAGTGGCGCTTCAACCCCGACACCGCGGCCACGGCGGCGGACCTGACGGAGGGCCTCCGCCGCCTCGCCGCCGCCCTACCCGGTGGGCCGGCCCGAAAGCCGTAGCCCATCCGGGCAGGCTGGAGGAGGTCGGCCTCTCCAGCCCCGCCGGAGCGGTGGGTGCGGGGCCGACCTCTGCAGCCTCGCCGGCGTTTGAGGCGCCACAGGCCCGCGGCCGTCTGATGTGCCTCCGGCGGGCCCTCAATCGCCGGGCGGGCTGGATTTGGCGTGCGCCTCTTCGAGCCCGCCGGGTTGGGTTTGGCGCCCGCCTCTTCAAGCCCGCCGGGCTGGGTGGGGGGTCGGCCTCTCAAGGCTCGCCGGCTGGGTTCGGCGTGCGCCTCTGCAGCCTCGCCGGCGTTTGAGGCGCCGCCGGAGGCGCCACAGGCCCGCGGCCGTCCGATGTGCCTCCGGCGGGCCCTCAATCGCCGGGCGGGCTGGATTCGGCGCCCGCCTCTTCGGGCCTCGCCGGGTGGGCTGGGTTCAGGGCGGGTCAGGCTCGTCGGCCGCGTCCGAGCAGGCGCTTGCCCAGTAGTACGAGCATCGTGGCCCCGACCAGGACCATCGCCCCGACGGTGAAGTTGCCCCCCTCGCCCCCGGCCCCGGCCCCGGTGGCCGGCGCAGTGGGCCCCGCAGAGGGCGCACCCCCCGGCGCGGCCGACGCCCCGGCCCCCGGCACGGGAACCGCCACCACCCGACTGTTCGCCCCCTCCGACCCGAACATCAGCGTCCTGCCGTCCGGCGCGTACGTCACCGACTCCGCCTGCCCCTGCCACGGCGCGTCCACCCGCGCCCCCTCGCCCTGCGGCTTGCCGTCCTTCCAGGGGAAGGTCCGCGCGAAGAAGTACCCCCGCAGCGTCAGGCTCCCGCCGTCCGGCGAGAACGCCCCGTCCGTCACCCACGGCACGTCCGCGACCCGCCGGAACTCGTTGCTCCCCGACGCCGACAGCCGCTCGGGCCCCTCGTACAGCCCGCCCTTGTCCTCGCTCTTGCTCGCGATGTACACCCGTCCGGTCACCGGATGGACCATCAGGGCCTCGGCGTTGCGCGGCCCGTCCGCGTAACGCACCGTGAACTGCACCGGCTTGACCGTCACGTCACCGAGCTGCGCCGGCTCCGGGAAGCGGTAGATCCACACGTGGTCCCAGGTGCCGCCCAGGTTGTCGCCGATGTCCCCGACGTAGAGCTGCCCGTCCGGACCGAGCGAGATCGCCTCGACGTCGCGCGGGGCGCCGACGCCCTCCATCGTGACGCGGGCGACCGTACGGCCCGTGGCCGAGTCGACGGCGTACACGTACGGCCCGTCGTCGCTGTCGTTGTGCGTCCAGTAGATCCCCGGATGGATCTTGCTGGCCGCCAGTCCGCTGGACTCCTTGATCCGCGGGTCCGAGATCGTGAAGGACGAGGACCCCGGAGCGGGCGCCGGCGACCCGGCGGCGGCCGCGACACCCGGCAGCACCGCGAGGGCGGCGACGGCGGCGGCAACGGCGGTGGTGACGGCGGTGGTGACGGCGGCGGCAGGCAGGAGCGGGCGCATCCCCCCAGCCTGCCAGGCCCGCGCGCGTACCCGCGTACGCGTGTCCGGCATCACGTGGGCAGCCGGGCGGTGATCCGCGATGATGACCGGATGCGTTTCATGTTCGTCGGCGACTCCATGACCATCGGACGCGCCGGCGACTTCACCTGGCGCTACCGGATGTGGCAGCACCTGAGCGCCCACTTCGACGGCCCCCACGAGATCGTCGGTCCGCGCAGCGAGGTCTACGACGCCCGCGCCGACGCGCCGACCAGCCACGTCTACGCCGACCCCGACTTCCCCGACCACGCCCGCCGCCACCTGGCCGGCTGGGGCGAGGGCTGGCAGCACATGGTCCCGCTCATCGGCGACGCCGCCCGCACCCACCGGCCGGACGTACTGCTCGTCTCCCTCGGCCTGATCGACCTCGGCTTCTACACGGACGCCGAGCAGACCGCCGCCAACGTCCGGCTGTTCGTCGCCGAGGCCCGGGCCGCACGCCCCCGCATCCGGATGGTGCTGCTCCCGGTCATCCCCAACGTCCGCGCCGACGTCGACGCGCCCTTCGCCGCCGAGGTGGCCCGCTTCAACGAGCTGCTCGCCAAGGCCGTCGCCGACCTCTCCACCGACGCCTCGCCGCTGCTGCTGGCCGCGCGCCCGCAGGACTACGCCCTGAGCCACGACACCTACGACGGCACCCACCCCAGCGCCTCGGGCGAACACCGGCTCGCCGGCGAGTTCGCGGCCGTCATGCACCAGGCGTGGGGGATCGGCGCGCCGTACGCGGCGCACGAGGGCTTGTAACACGCCCTTCACCGAGGGGTCTTGCTTCGAGCGCGCTCCAAGGAGTTGGCTTGGGTCCCATGAAGTACACGCAGCTCGGACGCACCGGCCTCAAGGTCAGCCGACTTGTCCTCGGCACGATGAACTTCGGCCCCCAGACCGGGGAGCCGGAAAGCCACGCGATCATGGATTCCGCGCTCGAAGCCGGGATCAACTTCTTCGACACCGCCAACGTCTACGGCTGGGGTGAGAACAAGGGCCGCACCGAAGAGATCATCGGCACCTGGTTCGCCCAGGGCGGCGGCCGCCGCGAGAAGACGGTCCTCGCCACCAAGGTCTACGGCAGCATGGCCGCCGAGGGCGACCCGTGGCCGAACTTCGACCGGCTCTCGGCGCTGAACATCCGGCGGGCCGTCGAGGCCAGCCTCAAGCGCCTGAACACGGACTACATCGACGTCTACCAGTTCCACCACGTCGACCGGAACACCCCCTTCGAGGAGATCTGGCAGGCCGTCGAGGTCCTGGTCCAGCAGGGCAAGATCCTCTACGCGGGCTCCTCCAACTTCCCCGGCTGGAAGATCGCCCAGGCCAACGAGGCGGCGGCGCGGCTCGGGCGGCTGGGCCTGGTCACCGAGCAGTGCCTCTACAACCTGGCCGAGCGGCGCGCCGAGATGGAGGTCATCCCGGCCGCCGAGGCGTACGGGCTCGGGGTCATCCCCTGGTCCCCGCTGCACGGCGGGCTGCTCGGCGGTGCCATCCGCAAGTCCGCGGAATCCGGTCGCAGCGCCACGGGCCGCTCGGCGGACGCGCTGTCCAACAGCACGGTGCGGGCGCAGGTCCAGGCGTACGAGGACCTGCTCGACAAGCACGGCCTGGAGCCCGGTGACGTGGCCCTCGCCTGGCTGCTGACCCGCCCCGGCATCACCGGCCCGATCGTCGGGCCGCGTACGCCGGAGCAGCTCGCCTCCGCGCTGCGCGCGGTCGAGCTGGAGCTGTCGCAGGAGGTGCTGGACGGCCTCGACGAGATCTTCCCGGGACCGGGCGCCTCGCCGGAGGCCTTCGCCTGGTAGCGGCGGGTGGGGTGGCCGCCGCCTACTGTCCGACGGCGGCGGCCACCGCCACGACGACGAACATCAGTACGAGCACACCGGCCATCACACGGTTACGGGTCTTGGGATCCACCTGTTGAGACTAACGCGTCGGGGTCAGCCGCCGAGCGGCCAGGCCCCGACCACGTCGTAGCGGGGGCCGCCCGCCGGGTCGAGGTTGCTGCGCACCAGGCTCAGCTCGCGCACCGGCCACGGCGTGCCCTCGAAGCCGGCGAGGGCCTCGGTGTACGGGCGCAGGTCCGTCCCTTCGGAGCTGCGGGCCAGGGTGAGGTGCGGGGTGTAGCGGTGGTGCTGCTCCATGGGTACGCCGGCCCGCCGGGCGGCGGCGTCGGCGGCCTCGGCGAGCATCCGCAGGCCGTCCAGGCCGCCGGCCGCGCCGGCCCAGAGGGCTCGGTCGCCGAAGTGGCCCGAGCCGTGCACGCGGAGCGTGAAGGGGGGCGTCTTCGCGGCGGCCCGCGCCAGGCGGGCGTGGAGGTCGGGGAGGAGGTCCTCGCCGACCTCGCCCATGAAGGCGAGGGTGTAGTGCCAGCCGGCCTGTGCGGTCCAGCGGAGGCCCGGTGCGGCGGAGACGGCGCGGACGGCCGTCGCCAGCTCCGCGACGGCCCCCGCGGGCGGCAACACGGCCGCGAACAATCTCATCCCCCGACCTTAGCCCCCCTCACCTCACGCACCGCCGAGAAATCCAGCCCACCCGGCGCGTGAAGGCCCGCCGTCGCCTCAATCGCCGGCGGGGCTTGAGGGGCCAATTCCAGCCCGCCCGGCGTTTGAGGGCCCGCCGGAGGCAGGTGTAGCGGCTGGGGGCCGCCGGTGCCTCCGGCGGCGCCTCAATCGCCGGCGGGGCTGGAGACGGCAGATCCAGCCCGCCCGGCGTTTGAGGGCCCGCCGGAGGCGGTTGTGCGGGGGCGCCTCAATCGCCGGCGGGGCTTGAGGGGCCAATTCCAGCCCGCCCGGCGTTTGAGGGCCCGCCGGAGGCAGGTGTAGCGGGCCGGGGGCCGCCGGTGCCTCCGGCGGCGCCTCAAACGCCGGCGGGGCTGGAGACGGCAGATCCAGCCCGCCCGGCGATTGAGGGCGGGGCTGGGGTCGGGTCAGGCGGCGGGGACCAGGGTTTGGGTGGGGTGGCGGGGGACGAGGGCGAGGCCGTGGTGGCGGTCCACGCGGAGCCGGAGGTTCCCGACCCGGGACAGCACCAGCCCGATCGCCAGCGCAGCGACCAGCGCCACCGCACCCCCCGCCGCCATGCCGATCCGCGCCCCGTAGGTGTCCGTCACCCAACCGACCAGCGGCGCGCCCACCGGCGTACCCCCGGTGAAGACCATCATGAACAGCGCCATGACCCGCCCCCGCATCTCGGGATCGGTGGCCATCTGGACGCTGGAGTTCGCGGTGACGTTGACCGTGAGCCCGAACATCCCGATCGGCACCAGCAGCAGCGCGAACAGCCAGAACCCCGGCGCGAAGGCCGTCACGATCTCCAGGACCGAGAACAGCACGGCCGCCGCGACCAGCACCCGCAGCCGGGACTGCCCCCGCCGGGCCGCCAGCAGCGCGCCCGCGAGGGAGCCGGCCGCGATCAGCGTGTTGAACAGGCCGTACGTGCCCGCGTCCCCGTGGAAGACGTCACTGGTGAAGGCCGACAGCCAGATCGGGAAGTTGAAGCCGAAGGTTCCGATGAAGCCGACCAGCACGATCGGCCAGATCAGCTCGGGGCGCCCGGCGACGTAGCGCAGACCCTCCCGCAGCTGCCCCTTGGCCCGCGGCTGGACCTCCGTACGGTGCAGCTCGTGCGCCCGCATCAGCAGCAGCCCCGCGATCGGCGCGGCGAAGGAGAGCCCGTTCAGCAGGAAGGCCCAGCCGGAGCCGACGGCGGTGATCAGCACACCGGCGATCGCCGGGCCGACCAGCCGCGCGGACTGGAAGTTGGCCGAATTCAGACTGACCGCGTTGCCGAGCTGGTCCGGTCCGACCATCTCGGACACGAAGGACTGCCGGGCCGGGTTGTCGACGACGGTGACGAGGCCGAGCAGGAAGGCGGCCAGGTAGACGTGCCAGACCTGGACGTGTCCGGCGAGGGTGAGCACGGCGAGCGCGATGCCGGTGAGGCCCATGGCGCCCTGGGTGGCGATCAGCAGCGGCCGCTTGGGCAGCCGGTCGGCGAGGACGCCGCCGTAGAGGCCGAACATCAGCATCGGCAGGAACTGCAGCGCGATGGTGATGCCCACGGCGCTGGCCGAACCGGTCAGCGAGAGGACCAGCCAGTCCTGGGCGATGCGCTGCATCCAGGTGCCGGTGTTCGAGACGACCTGTCCCGTCGCGAAGAGCCGGTAGTTGCGGATCTTCAGCGAGCTGAACATCGAGTTCTTGGTGGTACTGGCAGGTGAAGCGGGTGAAGCGGGTTCTGCGGTAGGAGCGGATGTATGGCCGGGTGCGGAGTCTGCTCCGTTTCCCGTACTCAAGGGTGCGCCTCCTGGCGTGTTCGGTTACAAGTGCGCGAGCTTCTCCAGGACGGGTGCGGCCTCGCGCAGCTTGGCCCATTCGTCCTCGGTCAGCTCGGCCGCGAGCCCGGCCAGGAAGGCGTTGCGCTTGCGGCGGCTCTCTTCGAGCATCGCCTCGGCTTCCTCGGTCTGGCTGACCACCTTCTGGCGGCGGTCGTCGGGGTGCGGCTCCAGCCGGACCAGTCCCTTGGCCTCCAGCAGCGCGACGATGCGTGTCATCGACGGCGGCTGTACGTGCTCACGACGGGCCAGCTCACCGGGGGTGGCCTGGCCACAGCGGGCGAGGGTGCCGAGGACCGACATCTCGGTCGGGCTGAGCGACTCGTCGACGCGCTGGTGCTTGAGGCGTCGGCCGAGCCGCATCACGGCGGACCGGAGGTCGTTCACGGCGGCGGCGTCGTCGCCATGGGAAAGGTCTTGCATGTTCATTAGAGTAACTCATTACCCTACCTAAAGAACACCGGCTTCTTTTCGTCACTCGTACGGGTGAGTCGGCTCCGGAAAGTGACACGCGTCCACGCCCCGTGGCCCGACCCTGTGGGCATGGGGACTCATGTGCTCAGCATGCGGATAGACGGGGAGCTGCTGGACCGGCTCCGGGAACACGCCTCAAAACGCGGAATGAGCGTCCAGGACTATGTGGTCCGGACGCTCATTCGCGACGACTTCGACGAGCGCTTCAAGGTGGCGGTCGACGAGACGGAGAGGTTCTACGGCCTCACGTGATCCTCACGTGAGGCGGGGGCTCACGTGAGGCCCAGGGCGGGCATCGCGTAGTAGAAGACGAACACCGCCGACACGACGTACATGGCCACCGGGACCTCACGGCCCCGGCCGGTCGCCAGCCGCAGCACGCAGAAGCTCACGAAGCCGATGCCGATGCCGTTGGTGATCGAGTAGGTGAAGGGCATCATCGTCATCGCCAGGAAGGCGGGGACGGCGACGGTGAAGTCGCTCCAGTCGATGTCCTTGACCGAGCCCGCCAGGATCAGGAAGCCGACCGCCAGCAGGGCGGGGGTCGCGGCCTGCGACGGGACCATCGTGGCGAGCGGGGTGAGGAACAGCGCCACCGTGAAGAGGCCGCCCGTGACGACGTTCGCGAGGCCGGTACGAGCACCCTCGCCGACTCCCGCCGTGGACTCCACGAAGCACGTGGTGGCCGAGGAGGAGGTCGCTCCGCCGGAGGCGACGGCGAGGCCGTCGATCAGCAGGACCCGGTTGATGCCCGGGAAGTTGCCGTCCGCGTCGATCAGCTTGGCCTCGTCGCCGACGCCGAGGATCGTGCCCATCGCGTCGAAGAAGCACGACAGCAGCACGGTGAAGACGAAGAGGACGCCGGTCAGCACCCCGACCTTGTGGAAGCCGCCGAACAGGCTGACCTGGCCGACGAGTCCGAAGTCGGGCGCGGCCACCGGGTTGCCCGGGAGCTCGGGGACCGTCAGGCCCCAGGCCTCGTTCGGCAGCTCGGTGACCAGCTGGACGACGACCGCGACGACGGTCATGGCGACGATCGAGATCAGGATCGCGCCGGGCGTCTTGCGGATGATCAGCGCCAGGGTGAGCAGGACGCCGACGACGAAGATCAGCACGGGCCAGCCGTGCAGGTGCCCGTTGCTGCCCAGCTGGAGCGGGACCGTGGTGTGCGCGAGGTCGGGAATGCGGGAGATGAAGCCCGAGTCGACCAGGCCGATCAGCATGATGAAGAGGCCGATGCCGATCGCGATGCCCTTGCGCAGGCCCAGCGGCACGGCGTTCATGACCCGCTCGCGCAGCCCGGTGGCGACCAGCAGCATCACGACGAAACCGGCCAGGACCACCATGCCCATCGCGTCGGGCCAGCTCATGCGCGGGGCGAGCTGGAGGGCGACGACGGTGTTCACGCCGAGCCCGGCCGCGAGGGCGATCGGCACGTTGCCGATGACGCCCATCAGCAGGGTGGAGAAGGCCGCGGTCAGCACCGTGGCGGTGACCAGCTGGCCACCGTCGAGCTGGTGGCCGTACATGTCCTTCGCGCTGCCGAGGATGATCGGGTTCAGCACGATGATGTAGGCCATCGCGAAGAAGGTGGCGAAGCCGCCCCGGATCTCGCGGGCGACGGTGGAACCGCGCTCCGAGATCTTGAAGTAGCGGTCGACGCCGTTGGTGGGCGTCGGAGTGGGGGCCGCGGCAGGTGCCGAGGTGCTCATGCGGTCCTCAAACTGGTTCGTTTTGGTGGGTTCGTACGAATGAAACCCGTCATAGGCAAACCGTTTCAGTATGAACAGATGAGAACTGTGGCGTCCATCTCCGCGCGTAGAGCCAAGGGGCGAAAGGGGAGTGGGGACGGCCCGGAGGCGAGCGGGCGCCCGCCGTGGGCCCCGGGTGGGCGCCCAATAGACTGGTGACATGGCGAAATGGACCGCACAGCACGAGGCGCCCGAGCCCCTGGAGGGCCCGATCGTCGCGACCGTCACCGGTGGCACGATCCTCTGGTTCGCGCTCTTCCTCGTCCAGCTGCCGTTCTACGGCTGGTTCGCGGACCGCGACCTGCTGTGGTGGGTGTGGTGCTGCGCGGCGGGCGGCGTGCTCGGCCTGATCGGCATCTGGTACGTCCGCGGCCGAGACGCGGCCCTCAAGCGCCACGCGGCCGCCCAGGCGGCCGAGACCCCGCAGTCCGAGACCCCGCAGTCCGAGACCCGGGCGGCCGAACGGGACGCGGGGGCCGCAGTCAAGCCCCCCGGGAACCAGACCGCCGGTTAAAGGGCGTACCGGGGGACGATTCGGGTCATCCCGAAGTCGGATCTTCGTACTGCTCGGCGGGTGAACCGTTCGAAGGCCCTTTACCGTCGAAAGCATGACGCAGCGGGCGAGGATAGATTCCGACGGGCCGGAGCCGGGCGGCACCACCGCCGGCACTACCGCGATCGACGCAGGGGCGGAGCTGGACCCGGTGCACCCGGTGGCCCCGCCCGCACCGCGTTTCCGGGCCGGCGGCCTGAGCACCGCCGAGGTCGCGGAACGGGTCGCCCGCGGTGAGGTCAACGACGTCCCCGTGCGCTCGTCGCGCTCCACCCCGGACATCGTCCGGGCCAACGTCTTCACCCGCTTCAACGCGATCATCGGCGTGCTCTGGCTGATCATGCTGTTCGTCGCGCCGATCCAGGACAGCCTCTTCGGCTTCGTGATCATCGCGAACACCGGCATCGGCATCATCCAGGAACTGCGCGCCAAGAAGACCCTCGACGGCCTCGCCGTCATCGGCGAGGCCAAACCGAGCGTCCGCCGCGACGGCGCCACCGCCGAGATCTCCACCTCCGAGATCGTCCTCGGCGACGTCATCGAGCTCGGTCCCGGCGACAAGGTCGTCGTCGACGGCGTCACCGGCGAGGCCGACGGCCTGGAGATCGACGAATCGCTGCTCACCGGCGAGGCCGACCCCGTCCTCAAGAAGCCCGGCGACCCCGTGATGTCCGGCTCGTTCGTCGTCGCCGGCGGCGGCGCCTTCACCGCCACCAAGGTGGGCCGCGAGGCCTACGCCGCCCAGCTGGCCGAAGAGGCCTCCCGCTTCACGCTCGTCCACTCCGAGCTGCGCACCGGCATCTCCACCATCCTCAAGTACGTCACCTGGATGATGATCCCGACCTCCATCGGCCTGATCATCAGCCAGCTGGTCGGCAAGGACTCCAACCTCAAGGACTCCATCGCCCGAACCGTCGGCGGCATCGTCCCGATGATCCCGGAGGGGCTGGTCCTGCTCACCTCCGTGGCCTTCGCCATCGGCGTCATCCGGCTCGGCCGCAAGCAATGCCTGGTCCAGGAGCTGCCCGCCATCGAGGGCCTCGCCCGCGTGAACGTCGTGTGCCTCGACAAGACCGGCACCCTCACCGAGGGCGGCATGGACGTCACCGAGCTGCGCCCGCTCGGCGGCGCGGACGCGACGTACGTGAAGAAGGTCCTCGGCGCCCTCGGCGAGTCCGACCCGCGCCCCAACGCCAGCCTCCAGGCCATCATCGACGCCTACCCCGACAGCGAGGAGTGGCGCTGCACCGAGTCGCTGCCCTTCTCCTCCGCCCGCAAGTACAGCGGCGCCAGCTTCAGCGAGGGCGACGGCGAGAACTCCACCTGGCTGCTCGGCGCCCCTGACGTCCTGCTGCCCGTCGGCGATCCGGCCCTCGACGAGATCAACGACCTCAACGAACAGGGCCTGCGCGTCCTGCTGCTCGCCCGCTCCGCCCGCGAGCTGGACGACGAGCAGGTCACCAGCGCCGTCAAGCCGACCGCCCTGGTGGTGCTGGAGCAGCGGCTGCGGCCCGACGCGGCCGACACGCTGCGCTACTTCGACGAGCAGAACGTCCACACGAAGGTCATCTCCGGCGACAACGCGGTCTCGGTCGGCGCGGTCGCGGCCAAGCTGGGTCTGCCGGGCGCCGAGAACACCGTCGACGCCCGCGACCTGCCGACCGACCGGGACGAGCTGGCCAAGGTCCTCGACGAGAACTCGGTCTTCGGCCGGGTCACCCCGCAGCAGAAGCGGGACATGGTCGCGGCCCTCCAGTCCAAGGGCCACACCGTGGCCATGACGGGCGACGGGGTCAATGACGTCCTCGCGCTCAAGGACGCCGACATCGGCGTCTCGATGGGCTCGGGCTCGGAGGCGACCCGCGCGGTCGCCCAGATCGTCCTGCTGAACAACAGCTTCGCGACCCTGCCGTCCGTGGTGGCCGAGGGGCGTCGGGTGATCGGCAACATCACCCGGGTCGCGACCCTGTTCCTGACCAAGACGGTCTACTCGGTGCTGCTGGCCGTCCTGGTGGTGTGCAGCCAGGTCGAGTACCCGTTCCTGCCGCGTCACCTGACCCTGCTGTCCACGCTCACCATCGGCATCCCGGCCTTCTTCCTGGCCCTGGCGCCGAACCGGGAGCGGGCGCAGCCGCACTTCGTGAAACGGGTCATGCGGTACGCCATTCCCGGCGGGGCGATCGCGGCCGTGGCCACCTTCGTGACGTACCTGATCGCGCGGGTCCACTACACCGGGCCGGACTCCCTCAAGGCCGAGACCAGTGCCGCGACCCTGGCGCTCTTCCTGACCTCGATGTGGGTGCTGGCGATCATCGCGCGGCCGTACACGTGGTGGCGGGTCGCGCTGGTCGGGGCGATGGGGTTGGCCTTCCTGATCGTCCTGGTGGTGCCGTGGCTCCAGGACTTCTTCCAGCTGAAGCTGGAGGGGGCCGTCATGCCGTGGACCGCCGTCGGCATCGCGGTAATCGCCTCCGCCCTGATCGAACTCGCCTTCCGCTGGGTGGACCGCCGCTTCCCGGCGTAGCCGACCCCCCTCAGCCCCGCCGGCGGCCTGCGGCCGTCGGACGTGCCTCCGGTGGGCTGGATTGGGTGGCCACCCTCAGCCCCGCCGGCGTTTGAGGCGCCGCCGGAGGCCGGACCGGCCTGGGTCGTGTGTGCGGGCGGTCCGGGCTGGTGCCCGGTGGGGCCTCCGGCGGGCCCTCAAACGCCGGGCGGGCTGGATCGGGCGGCCACCCTCAGCCCCGCCGGAGGCCCGCGGCCGGCGGCCGTGCCTCCGGCGGGCCCTCAATCGCCGGGCGGGCTGGATTGGGTGGGCGATCTCAGCCCCGCCGGAGGCCCGCGGCCGGCGGACGTGCCTCCGGTGGGCCCTCAATCGCCGGGCGGGCTGGATTGGGTGGGCCACCCTCAGCCTCGCCGGCGTTTGAGGCGCCGCCGGAGGCCCCACTGGGCGGTGTTGGGTGGGTCAACCTCAGCCTCGCCGGCGTTTGAGGCGCCGCCGGGGGCCCGCGGCCGGCGGGCGTGCCTCCGGCGGGACCTCAAGCGCCGGGTGGGCTGGATTGGGTGGGCAATCTCAGCCTCGCCGGCGATTGAGGCGATGGGGTCAGTCGAACCAGCGGTCGCGGGCCAGTTCCGGGGTGCGGGAGGGGTCCTCCAGGAGGGCGGCGACTTCGAAGCGGCGCGGCCACTGGCCCGCCGCCCAGGCGAGGCCGGCCGCCACGCCCTCCAGCGTGGCCGCGTGCACCGTGCCGTCGGGCGTACGGCGCCAGTCCAGCTCGACCCCACCCGCCAGCAGCTCCTCGTGCTCGACGTACGTCGCCGGCGTGGCCGGCCCGAGCAGCACCCGTACCGGCTCCGGTACGTCGTGCTCCTCCCCGGCGGCGTCGACCCCCGCGGCCACCGTGTCCGACAGCCGCCGCACCTGGAAGAGCTCCGCCAGGTCGGCCGCCCGCGCCGGAGCCACCGGCAGCAGCGGCAGCCCAGCGGCCAGCGGGAGCAGGTCCGGGGCGTCCGCGACCAGCGCGTCGGCCGCGTCCACCACGACCACCTCGCCGTCCTCCACCGCGCGCAGCGCGTCGGGCAGCGTGACCTGCTCGGGGTCCAGGTCCGCCAGCGCCCCGTACAGGGCGTGCAGTTGGTGTCCGCTCACCTCGCGGTCCGGGTCGCCGAGCCGCCCCAGCAGCTCGGCCGCGCCGCCGGGCTCCTCCAGCAGGGCGGCCACGGAGGTCCGTACGCCCAGCGCCCGCAGGACCTGCTCGTCCTCGAAGCCGGTGGCGTCGGCCGGGGTGTACAGCCCGGCGAGCAGCGGGTCCCCGCCCGCCGCGCGCAGCCCGGCCGGGCGGCGACCGTCGAGCACCGGGTGGTCGCGCAGCCACCACGCGGTGTACGAGCGCACCGACCGCGTGGTGCCGTCGGGGAGCAACACCCGCACCGGTTGGGTCAGGGCGTCCCGCAGCGGCGGCTGCGCGAGCATGGCCAGCGCGCGCGGCCAGCAGTCGTCGTCGACCAGGTCCAGGTCCCGTACGGCGATCAGCTCGGTGGCGACCGGCGGGACCGGGGTCTCCGGGAGCTGGTCGAGCAGGTCCTCGCACCAGACGTCCACCGCGTCCAGCAGCCCCGCGTCGTCCGGCTCGGCGAAGTCACCCTCCCGCGGCTCCAGTTCGTCCGGGTCGAGCACCACGTCGGTGGCCCGCACCAGCTGGAAGGTGGCGAGCACGCCGCACGCGGCGAGGGTGTCCGCCCCCCACTTGGCGGCGAGTTCGGCGTCCACGTACGGGATCTCGTCCTCGCGGATCACCGAGGCCAGCGGGCTGTCGGGCAGCAGCAGTTCGCCGGCGGGGGTGAGCTCGCCGTCCTCGTCGGGCAGCGCGAGGGCGCCCAGCCAGGGTTCGTCACCGGGCGCCAGCGCGGCGCTGCTGACCAGGCCGAGCACGATGTCGGCCAGCTCGTCGGGGTCGAGCGCGTCCTCGTCCCAGATCTCGCCCGCGTCCAGCGAAGCGGCCACCGCGGCCCGCACCTGCGGGGTGCCCAGCACGGCGCGCGGGCTCGCGGGCAGCGCGCCCAGCTTCTCCAACAGCGGGTGCGCGGCGTCCGGGTGGGCCACCTTGAGGCCGAGCCGGGTCAGCCCGCCGGGGGTGTCGGGGCCGGGGAGCAGGACGTGCCGGGGGCCGATGGCGGTGCGGATGCCGGGGGCGGCGGAGCGCTCCGGCTCGCCGAAGGCGTCGTACGCGTCGAAGCCGGCCGGGTCCGCGAACCCGCCCGCGCCCCCGGGCTCTTCGGCGGTCGGCGCCAGCGGTACCGGCAGCCCCGACAGCCGGTCGGGGTCCACACCGGCGAGGGTGTCGTACAGCCGGTACCACCAGTGCGGCGGCCGGTCCGCGCCCGCGATCCGCTCGATGGCGTCGCCGAGCGGGAGCCGCCCGACGCCCAGGGTGCGCAGCTCGGCGCGCCGCTCCAACCCGGCGGGGAGCAGGGTCGGCAGCACCTCGGCCAGGACCCGTACGGTGTCGGCGCCCGCGCCCTCCACCACCTCGGCCTCGAAGGGGCGCAGCGCGGCCCGGCCCTCCTCCGGATCCGCGTCGGGCGCGGCGGCGGGCACGGCGGCCGGGGCGAGGAAGGCGGTCCGGGGCAGCCGCTCCAGCACGGCGGCCCGCAGCGCGCCGTCCAACTCGCCCTTGCCGAGCGGTCCGGGCACCAGGTCCACCAGGGCGGTGCTCACCGGCTCCCACGCGCCGAGGAGCGCGGCGTAGGCGTCGGCGGCGCGCTGCACCAGGAAGTCGGTCAGCGGCCCGGGCGCGGGGTGGCGGCGGGCGGTGTCCAGCGGCAGGGTCGCGATGAGCAGCGCGGGGATGCCGAGGGGTTCGTCGGTGGGGGTCGGCGCGTGCACGACGGGTGCGGTGGCCGGGCGCACGGGCGCGCCGTCCGCGTCGACGGGCACGGACCAGGACACGGACCAGGCGGGCCGCAGCCGTTCCTCGACGGGCCGGTCGGCGAGGAGTTCGGGGGCGATGGCACCGCTCTCCCGCACGGTGCGCCACCGCCGGACGTCGTTGCCGCCGGCGCCGGCGTTGTCCTCGATGACCGTGTACGGGCCCTCCACGCGGCGGCGCAGGGTGCGCACGCCCGCCGGGGTCTCCACGACCACCTCGGTCAGCCCGGACAGGGTCAGCAGCAGCGCGTCGTCGATCCCGGCCAGCAGCCGCTCGACGAGGTCGGCGGCGGCCGCGTCGCGCAGCGGCAGGACGACCACGGTGTCGTAGCCGTCGGGCGCGGTGCCCTCGGCGGGCAACGGCAGCCGCAGCAGCGGGACATGGCCGTCGCGGCGGCGCAGTTCGTCGCCGAGGCCGGGGCTGCCCTGGGAGGCGCCCCGGGCCAACTCGCGCGCCTCGGCCAGGGACCAGCGGACCCCGCCGTGCCGGCCGAGGACGGCGGGTTCGTCGGTGACGGCGAGGACGGCCGCGAAGCCGACGCCGAAGCGGCCGACGCTGTCCCAGGCGCTCTCGCCGGGGCGCTCGCCGGCGGCCTCGCGCTTGGCGGAGGCGCGCAGGGTGCTCAGGGACTCCACGCCGGTGGCGTCCAGCGGGGCCCCGGTGTTGGCGACGGCGAGCACGCCGTGACCGCCCTCGCCGGAGTGCAGGGTGAGCCGGAGCCGCCCGGGGGTGTGGGCCCGGGCGGCGGCGTCGGCCGCGTTCTGGGCCAGCTCGACGACGAGCCGGTCCCGGTAGCCGCCGAGCGCCAGGTCCTCCTCGGCGTTGGCGTCCTCCCGGAACCGGGTCGGGCCCGCGCCCCAGGAATCGAGGACTCCGCGTCGCAGCCGGGCCGTCCCGAAGGGGTCCACGCCGCCTTCGGCCGCCGTTACTTGCACGCTCACGCCGCTGCCTCCCAGCTGTACCGCATTCACCGAATGCCGAAGCTCCGAAGGTATCGCGGTCGCGGCGGCCCGGTCGCGCCGGGCCGCGCCGGCCGGGCGCGGGAGCGTGCGGGGTGCCGGTGGCGCAGAGACGCCTTAGACCTTGCCCGTGAGGTGGGCGAAGACCACGACGTTGGCGTCCCAGTGGCGGTCGTTGGTGAGCTTGCCACCGCAGGTGATGAGGCGCAGTTCGGCCTTGCCGTGCGTGTCGCCGTACACCGTGTCGGTGGGGAAGGCGTCCTTCTTGTAGGTCTCGACGTGGTCCACCGCGAAGACGGCGGTGGTGCCGTCGGCCCGGTGGATCTCGATCTTCTCGTCCTTCTTCAGCTGCTTGAGGTGGAAGAAGACGGCTTCGGGGGTCTGCGGGGTGTCCATGTGGCCGACGACGGCCGCGGCGCCCTTCTCCCCGGGGGTGGGGCCTTCCTTGTACCAGGCGGCGTCCTTCGGCTTGGCGAAGTCCGGTTCCTGCATGACGCCTTGGGCGTCGAGGCCGACCGTGTCGAGCGGGGCGTCGACCTTGATGTCCGGGATCTTGATGTGGTCCGGTACGGACGGCTCCAGGACCGAGGCGTTCGAGGCGCCCGCCGGAGCGGAGTCGGTGTCGGCGCCGCTGCCGGAGCAGCCGGTGACGAGGACGGCGGCGAGGCCGGCGGCGCCCGCCAGGGCGGCCGCGCGGCGTGCGCGACCGCCCTGGCGGGGGAGGAGCTGGTCAGCCATGGTTCGCGGTGTCCTCGGCGACGTATCCGACGGGGGCCTGGCCGGTGTTCACGGAGCCCTTGGGCTTCTTGTGCTCGCTCGGGTTCAGGGGCTTGAGGTCGTGGTCGCCCTTGCCGCCCTTGGCCTCGACGGAGAACTTGGCCGTGTCGAACTTCTTGCCGCCGGCGAAGGCGTCGACACCGTAGTAGCCGGTCTTCACGTTCTTGGCGACGGTCGCGGTGCCGGTCCAGGTGCCCTTGCCGTCGTTCTTCAGGTTCACCGTGCCGCCGAAGGCGTCCGACCTGACGGAGGCGCTCTTCTCGGTGGTCTTGAGGGTGACGACGACCTTGTCACCGGGGTGGCCGAAGTCGGTGGAGAGCTGGAGGGTGGACGGCTGCGGCTTGGGGTCCGGCTTGCCGGACTTGACGGTGAGCTGGGCGCTGGCCTGGATCTTCTTGCCGTCGGGGCCCGTGCCGGTGAGGGAGACGCCGTAGGTGCCCGCGGCCACGTCGGTGACCTTGGCGGTGGCGCCCCGGCCGTCGGTCATCTTGACGTCGTCCAGCGCCTTGGAGGAGATGGTGAGGTTGGTCGAACCGTCCGGGACCTCCATGGACATCTGGAGGGAGTCGCCCGGCTTGGCGGTGGAGGTCGACAGCTTCAGGGCTGCCGGCGCGGCGTGGGCGTCCTTGCTGGGGCTGCTCGACGCCGTCGGGCTGGCATCGGCGGCGAAGGCGACGGTGGGGACCGCCAGGGCCATCGAGGAGGCGAGGGCGATCGCCGAGAAGGTAAGTGCCTTGCGCATGGGATTTCCTCCTGAACGGGCCGGGGTTTTTCCCGGCACACCAGACATGAGGGACATCCTGGGGCGCTCGGTTGCAGGGCTCGGAGCGGTCCGGGAGGGGCCCTGCCGAAGGTCCCGAGAGGCGAATCCGCAGGCGGGCAGGGCTATCGAGATGTTCCGTTTGTGGGCTCTTTGCCCCGATTTTTGGGACCAAAGTCCCGGGGCCGGCGCCGCTGCGCCCCGCACAACGCACGACCCCCCGGCGACGATGCGTCACCGGGGGGTCGTGTGGGGCTCGCTCGGAAGCGATCCGTGCGGTCAGAGCTTCTCGATCACGAAGTCGATGCAGGCGGTGAGCGCCAGCACGTCCGCCGGGTCGATCGCCGGGAACATCGCCACGCGCAGCTGGTTGCGGCCCAGCTTGCGGTAGGGCTCGGTGTCCACGATGCCGTTGGCGCGCAGCACCTTGGCGATCGCGGCGGCGTCGATGTCGTCCGAGAAGTCGATCGTGCCGATGACCGACGAGCGCTTCGCGGCGTCCGTGACGAAGGGCTCCGCGTACTTCGACGCCTCGGCCCAGCCGTACAGGTGGGCCGCGCTGGCCGCCGTACGGGCGGTCGCCCAGTCCAGTCCGCCCTGGCCGTTGATCCACTCCAGCTGCTGGTTCAGCAGGAAGAGGGTCGACAGCGCGGGGGTGTTGTAGGTCTGGTTCTTGACCGAGTTGTCGATCGCCGTCGGCAGCGAGAAGAACTCCGGGATGTGCCGGCCGGAGGCGTGCACGCGGGCCGCGCGCTCCAGGGCCGCCGGGGAGAACGCCGCCAGCCACAGGCCGCCTTCGGAGGCGAAGGACTTCTGCGGGGCGAAGTAGTAGACGTCGGTCTCGGTGATGTCCACCGGCAGACCACCGGCGCCCGAGGTCGCGTCCACCAGGACGAGTGAACCCTCGTCGGCGCCCGCGACGCGCTTGATGGGCGCGGCGACACCCGTCGAGGTCTCGTTGTGCGTGTACGCGTACACGTCCACGCCCGCCTCGGCGACCGGCTCGGGGTGCGTCCCCGGCTCGGAGGAGATGACGGACGGCGCGTCCAGCCACGGCGCGAGCTTCGCGGCCGTCGCGAACTTCGACGAGAACTCGCCGAAGGTGAGGTGCTGGGACTTCCGCTCGATCAGACCGGCGGTCGCGATGTCCCAGAAGGCGGTGGAGCCGCCGTTGCCCAGGATCACCTCGTAGCCCTCGGGGAGGGAGAAGAGGTCCCGAACGCCTTGGCGCACCGAGCCGACCAGGTTCTTGACCGGGGCCTGTCGGTGGGAGGTCCCGAGGAGGGAGGTACCGGTGGCGGCCAGCGCGTCCAGCGCGTCCGTCCGCACCTTGGAGGGGCCCGCGCCGAAACGTCCGTCGGCGGGCTTGATGTCAGCGGGAATCTGGATCTCAGCCACGAGCGGAGCGTATCCGGTCCCGGGCCGCCCTTCGGAGGCGCGTCCACCCGGTGAGACGCGCGGGGCCGGTGGCAGGGTGTTCGCGTGACGGGAACCGGGGATCTTGAACGGGCATTGCGGGTCGAGCTGCGCGGAGAGGTGGATTTCGGCGCCGCGGCCCGGGCGTTGACCACCATGGACGCCTCCAACTACCGCCGCGTCCCGCTCGGCGTGGTCGCCCCGCGCGACGCCGAGGACGTGGCGGCGGCCCTGCGCGTGTGCGCCGACGCGGGCGTGCCCGTCGTCCCGCGCGGCGGCGGAACCTCCATCGCCGGCCAGGCCACCGGGACCGGCGTGGTGCTCGACCTCACCCGGCACATGAACGCCCTGCTGTCGCTGGACCCGGCCGCGCGGACGGCGGTGGTCCAGCCCGGCCTCGTCCTCGACCGACTCCGGGACGCGGCGCGCCCGCACGGCCTGACCTTCGGACCCGACCCCTCCACCCACTCCCGCTGCACCCTCGGCGGCATGATCGGCAACAACGCCTGCGGAGCCCACTCGGTGGCCTGGGGCACCACCGCCGACAACGTGCACGAGCTCGCGGTCACCACCTACGGGGGCGCCGCGCACCGGATCGGCACCGGCTGGGCCGGCGCCCCGACCGGGCTGCGGGACCTGGTCGCGCAGCACCTGGAACCGCTGCGCACCGGGATGCCCCGCGACCTCACGCGCCGGATCTCCGGATACGCGCTGGACGCGCTGCTGCCCGAGCGGGGCGTGCAGGTGGCCCGGGCCTTCTGCGGGAGCGAGGGCACCCTCGGGGTGGTGACCGAGGCCGTCGTGCGCCTGGTGGAGGCGCCGCGCGCGCCGGTCCTCGTGGTGCTCGGCTACGCCGACGAGAGCGCCGCCGCGGACGCCGCCGCGGGACTGCTGCCGCTGGGGCCGCTGACCGTGGAGGGGATGGCGGCGGACCTGGTGGGGGACGCGGAGGCCGGATCCCTGCCGCGCGGGGGTGCCTGGCTGTTCGTGGAGGCGCGGGACGCCGACGCCGCGCGCGAGACCGTACGGGCCGCCGACGCGCTGGACGCGCGCGTGATCGCCGACCCGGCCGGGCAGCGCGCGCTGTGGCGGATCCGCGAGGACGCCGCGGGCACGGCGACGCGGGGGCCGGACGGGCGGATGGCCTGGCCCGGCTGGGAGGACTGCGCGGTCCCGCCCGCCCGGCTCGGCGCCTACCTGCGCGAGTTCCGGGCCCTGCTCGCCGCGCACGGGCTGCGCGGAACGCCGTACGGGCACTTCGGCGAGGGGTGCGTGCACGTCCGCATCGACTTCGACCTGGTCTCCGCGGCGGGCGTGGCCCGCTTCCGGACCTTCTCCGAGGACCTCGCCGACCTGGTCGTCTCCCACGGCGGCTCGCTGTCGGGGGAGCACGGCGACGGCCAGGCGCGCGCCGAACTGCTGCCCCGGATGTACGGACCGGAGCTGGTCCGCCTCTTCGGCGCGTACAAGGACGTGTGGGACCCGGCCGGCGGCATGAACCCCGGCATGCTCGCCCGCCCGGCCCGACTGGACGAGAACCTGCGCTTCGCGGTGCTGCCGTCCGGCGCCCGAGAGTCGTCGGGGCTGGCCGGGGAGGTCGCGCGGTGCGTGGGGGTCGCGAAGTGCCGGTCCACGGAACCCGGCGTGGGCGTGATGTGCCCGTCGTACCGGGTGACGGGGGAGGAACGGCACTCCACGCGCGGCCGGGCCCGGCTGCTGCACGAGATGCTGGCCGGCGAGATCGTCACGGACGGCTGGCGCTCGGCCGAGGTGCACGAGGCCCTCGACCTGTGCCTCGGCTGCAAGGGGTGCCGCAGCGACTGCCCGGTGGGCGTGGACATGGCCGCCTACAAGAGCGAGTTCCTGCACCGGCACTGGGCGGGCCGGATCCGCCCGCTGGCCCACTACACGATGGGCGGGCTCCCGCAGTGGCTGCGCCTCATCGCCGCGCTGCGCGCCGCCCCGCTGGTCAACGCGCTCGGGCGGGTGGTGCCGGTGCCGGGTCTGGCCCGGGAACGGTCGCTGCCACCGCTGGCCCGGGCGCCGTTCGGCCGGGAGTGGGGCGGGACGGGGGCGGCCCCTTCGGCGGTGGACGGCCCGGGGGTGCTGCTGTGGCCCGACACCTTCACCGAGCACCTGTCCCCGCAGGTCGGCCGGGCCGCCGTACGGGTCCTGGAGGCGGCGGGGCTACGGGTGTCCCGGGCCGGCGGCCGCTCCACGGCGCTCTGCTGCGGGCTGACGTACGTGTCCACGGGCCGCCTCGACCGGGCGCGCGCGGTGCTGCGGCGGACGCTGGATGCGGTGGATGCGGGGGGCGGGGTACGGGCTCCCGTGGTCGTCCTGGAACCCAGCTGCGCGGCGGCGCTGCGCACCGACCTGCCCGCGCTTCTCCCGGACGACCCGCGGGCGGCCCGGCTGGCCGCGTCGGTCGTGACCTTCGCGCAGGTACTGGAGGAGCGCGCCCCGCAGTGGCAGCCGCCCCGGCTGGAGCGCGCGGTGGTCGGCCAGACCCACTGCCACCAGCACGCCGTCCTCGGCGACGGCGCGGAGCGCCGGCTGCGCGAGCGGGCCGGGCTGACCGGCCCGCTCAGCAGCGGCTGCTGCGGACTGGCGGGCAACTTCGGCTTCGAGCCGGGCCACCACGAGGTGTCGGTGGCCTGCGCCGAGGAACAGCTGCTCCCCGCGCTGCGCGCGGCGGACGCGGGGACCGCGATCCTCGCGGACGGCTACTCCTGTCGCACCCAGATCGCCCAGCTAGGCGGGCAGCGCGCGCGCCACCTGGCGGAACTCCTGGCGGAGGGGCTGGAGGGGCTGTAAGGAAACACATGGAGCCGTACTCCTTACCAACCCCTTAGCCTGGAGAGATGTCCGCACCCTCCCCCGCGCCCGCCCCGGCCCCCTCCGCATCCTCGACGACCGCTGCCTCCGTCACCCCCTCGACGTCCGCGCCCGCGCCCGCGGCCGGTACGAGTCGGTTCGGGCCGGTCGCGCTGGTCGTCTCGGCCGGGCTCTCGGTGCAGTTCGGAGCGGCCCTGGCGGTCATGATCATGCCGCGCGCGGGCGCGGCGGGCGTGGTCACGCTGCGGCTGGCGGCCGCCGCGATCGTGCTGCTGCTGATCTGCCGGCCCAAGGTGCGCGGGTACGCGCGCGCCGACTGGACCACGGTGGTGGTCTTCGGGATCACGATGGCGGCCATGAACGGGCTGTTCTACCAGGCGGTGGACCGGATCCCGCTCGGACCGGCCGTCACCCTGGAGGTCCTCGGGCCGCTGGTGCTGTCCGTGGTCGTATCGCGGCGGCTGGTGAACCTGCTGTGGGCGGGGCTGGCCCTCGCGGGCATCGTGCTGCTCTCGGGCCACGGCGGAGGCGGCGGCTTCGGCTCCCTCGACCTCGTCGGGGCCGCGTTCGCGCTGGGTGCGGGCGCGATGTGGGCGGCGTACATCGTCTTCAGCGCCCGTACGGGCCGCCGCTTCCCGCAGGCCGACGGCCTCGCCCTGGCGATGGCGGTCGCGGCGGTGCTGTCGCTGCCGCTCGGCATCATCGAGGCGGGCCCGGCCCTGCTCGTGCCGAGCACGCTGGCGCTCGGCGTCGGGGTCGCGGTCATGTCCTCGGTGCTGCCGTACACGCTGGAGATGCTGGCCCTACGGCGCCTGCCGGCGCCCACCTTCGCGATCCTGATGAGCCTGGAGCCGGCCATCGCCGCGACCGCGGGCTTCCTGGTCCTGCACCAGGCCCTCTCCGCACTGGACGCCCTCGCGATCGCCCTGGTCATCGCGGCAAGCATGGGCGCGGTCCGCGCCCAGACAACCCGCAAGGCGGGTTGAGCGCGGCTTCGCCGCGGTACCGGGTGCTTCGCGGGTGGGGCGGGTGCTTCGGGTGGGGCGGGGTCGGTGGGGTTCCGGGGGCTGCCCGTCAGTTCCACTGTCTCTCCGGGGTGGGCCGGGCCCTCAAGGGCGCTCCTTCGTCGCGTCGCTGCGCGATGGCCTGCGGCCACCCTTGACCGCCCGTCCCACCCCGGAAAGCCAAGAACTGTCGGGCCGCCCCCGGGGGAAGGCATGGGGGACCGGGTCCTATGCGGCTGGATTCCGGCCAGTGAGGCAGGAGCCCTGAGTGCAGCCATGCCGCGCCCTCCGGGCGAACAGCAACAGATGACAAGCCACAAGCCACAAGCACGCCTTCAGATCGCTACGCGCTTCTCCGAGAGAAGCGTCTGCGAGTTGGTTGGGGTTGGTGGGGGTGGAAACTCGGCGAGGTCGAGCATGGGGAGGGTCTGAGGCCGTCCGCCCCTCGCAAACGACTTCCAAATGTCCACATATCGGGCATTTTGGAGGGGTGTTGAGTCCCCACCGTCTCCTGACCCGACTCCTGCTCGGTGGGGCCGAGCTTCCGCCCCTCCCGCACCCCCACCAGCCCAAATCAGCCCCAAACAACTCGCAGACGCTTCTCTAGGAGGAGCGCGTAGCGATCTGCAGGCGTGCTTGTGGCTTGTGTCGGTTGCTGTTCGCCCGGAGGGCGCGGCAAGGTCACTCTCAGAGCCTCCGGCGCATCGCTCGCAACGGGGCCGCATGGGAAAGGTCCCCCCTGCCCTTCCTCCGGGGGCTTCCCGACAGTTCTTGGCTTTCCGTGACGGGGTGGCCTGTCAAGGGTGGCCGCAGGCCATCGCGTAGCGACGCGACGAAGGAGCGCCCTTGACAGGTCGCCCCGGCACGGAGAGACAGTTGAACTGACGGGCAGCCCCCGGAACCCCACCGACCCCGCCCCACCCGAAGCCCCCGCCCAACGCGGCGAAGCCGCGTGCCCCACCCCACCCACCGAAAGTATCTTGACGTCGAGATAGATGTCCGGCAGGCTGCGGCCGTCAGGTCTCTTGATGTCGAGAGACTTCCGGGGTGGGCAGGTGAGCGGAGGGGCGCGCGATGGGGATCCGGTCGGCAGGCGGATCGGCAGGCGGATCGGCAGGCGGATCGGCGGACGGATCGGCAGACGGGCAGTCGGCGAAAGGCGGTCTGTGGTCGCGGTTGCGGCGGCCGCCCGGTGGGCGGGATGCGCGGATCATGTTGTTCGCCCAGCTGTTGGACCGCACCGGGTCGGGGGTCTGGGCGGCCTCCTCGGTCCTGTACTTCACGTTCGTCGTCGGCTTCGACGCCCGGCAGCTCGGTCTGCTGCTCGGGGTGGCCGGGGTGGCGGGGATCGCCGGGTCGCCGTTGGCGGGGTGGCTGGCCGGGCGCTTCTCCGTACGGGCCCTGCTGGTCGGCTGCCACCTCCTGCGGCTGGCGACCCTGTGTCTGATGCTGGTGTGCACGCGCTTCGACGTGCTGCTGGCCGTCGTCGCGATCACCTACCTCGGCGACCGGGCGGCCAAGACGCTGGAGATGCTCTTCGCCACGCGCGTCGCGGGTGAGCGGCGTGCGGAGTACCAGGCGCTCTCGCGCAGTGCGGCGAACGCCGGGTGCGCGGTGGGGGCGGGGGTCGCGGCGCTCGGTCTCGCCGTCGGGACCCGTGGGGCGTACGCCGCCCTGATCCTCGCCAACGCCCTGTCGTTCGTCCTGGCCGCCGCCCTCGTGTGGCGCACCCGCGAGCCGCGGGCCCGCGCCCACGTCGTGGCGCGCTCCACGGGCGCCGGGCCCGTCGCGCCCGCCAGTCCGTGGCGCGATCGCGGCTACCTGCGGTTCGTCCTGCTGGACATCCCCATGAGCCTCGACGACTCGATCCTCAATGTCGGCCTGCCGCTGTGGCTCGTGGGCCACACCTCGGCGCCGCACGCCGTGGTCCCGGCCTTCCTGGCGATCAACACCGTGCTCGTCGTCGTCCTCCAGCTGCACGTGTCGGCCCGGGTGCGGGGGCCGCGTCGGGCCGCCGGGGTGGCGCTCCTCTACGGCGTCACGCTGTTCGCCTGCTGCGTCGTACTGGCGACCGCGACCGGCGGCGGGGCGTGGAGCGCCTCCCTCGCCCTGCTCGCCGCGGCGGTGCTGGTCACCGCGGCCGAGCTGGTCCGTTCGGTCAGCTCCTGGGAGCTGGCGGTCTCCCTCGCCCCGCCGGAGTCGAGGGCGGCCTACCTGGGCGTGGCCGGCATGGCCCAATCCATCCAGAAGTCCGCGGGGCCCCTCCTGCTCACCGGTGCGGTCATGGTGGCGGGTCCGGCCGGTTGGCTCCTGCTGGGCGGTGCGGTGGCGGGTCTTTCGGTGGTGCAGCGGCGGGGGTGTCTGCGCCGCTTGGACGCCCTGGAGGGCGTCAACTCCCCTGCGGTCGGCTCCCGTTCCTGAAGGGGGCGGGCTCCGGACAAATAATGCAAGCATGCTTGATTGTTTTGTCGAGCGCTGCCACGCTTCCCCCCACAGCCGTGTCCTGGGGTCCCGAGGGAGCGCACCGTGCCCGAGCCGTCGTCCGCCGCCACCGAACCCGCCGCAGCAGCGGTGTACGTCGATCTCCGTGAGGAGGGCCGTGAGCTCGACCTCCTCGTCGCCGAGCTGTCCGACCCCGGCTGGGCCGCGGCCACCCCCGCCGCCGGCTGGAGCATCGCCCACCAGATCGCCCACCTGGCGTGGACCGACCGGGCGGCGCTGCTGGCGCTCACCGACGCCGACGGGTTCGGGGAGATGGTCGCGGCGGCCTTCGCGGCGCCCGACCGGTTCGTCGACGACGGCGCCGCCGAGGGGGCCGCGCTCGGGCCCGCGGAGCTGCTGAGGACGTGGCGGGCCGGGCGCGCCGCCCTGGACCGGGCGCTCGCCGCGGCCTCGCCCGACACGCGCTTCCCCTGGTACGGGCCGCCCATGAAGGCCGCCTCGATGGCCAGCGCCCGACTGATGGAGACCTGGGCGCACGGGCAGGACGTCGCCGACGCGCTCGGAGTGCGCCGCACGCCCACCGACCGGCTGCGGCACGTCGCCCGGATCGGCGTGCGGGCCCGCGACTACGCCTTCGCGGTGCGCGGACTGCCCGCTCCCACCGAGGAGTTCCGGGTGGAGCTGACCGCCCCCGACGGGGCGGGCGCATGGACGTACGGTCCCCCGGACGCCCCGCAGCGGGTCACCGGCCCCGCGCTCGACTTCTGCCTGCTGGTGACCCAGCGGGCGCACCGCGCCGACCTCGGCGTACGGGCGCTGGGCGCCGACGCCGAGCAGTGGCTCGACATCGCGCAGGCCTTCGCGGGCCCGGCCGGTCCGGGCCGCGAGCCGGGCGGCGGTCCCGCGTGAGCGGCGCGCGGCGCGCCCTGCGCATCGGCAACGCGTCCGGTTTCTACGGCGACCGCTCCTCGGCGGTGCGCGAGATGCTGACCGGCGGCGAACTGGACGTCCTGACCGGGGACTACCTCGCCGAGCTGACCATGCTGATCCTCGGCCGCGACCGGCTCAGGGACCCGGGCCTCGGCTATGCGAAGACCTTCCTGCGCCAGCTGGAGGAGGGCCTCGGCCTCGCGCACGAGCGGGGCGTGCGGATCGTCGCCAACGCGGGCGGCCTCAACCCGGCCGGCCTCGCGGACGCCGTGCGCGAACTGGCCGCGAAGACCGGTGTGCCGGTGCGCGTCGCGCACGTCGAGGGCGATGACGTGATGCCCTACGCCGAAGGGGTGTTGACCGCGAACGCCTACCTCGGCGGCGCCGGGATCGCGGCCTGCCTGCGGGCGGGCGCGGACGTCGTCGTCACCGGCCGGGTGACCGACGCGGCGCTCGTCAGCGGCCCCGCCGCCTGGTGGTTCGACTGGTCGCCCGGCGACCACGACCGGCTGGCGGGAGCGGTGGTCGCCGGGCACGTCCTGGAGTGCGGCACCCAGGCCACCGGCGGCAACTACTCCTTCTTCACCCGCCACGCGGCGGTGGCCCGCCCCGGCTTCCCGCTCGCCGAGATCGAGGCGGACGGCTCCTGCGTCATCACCAAGCACCCCGGCACGGGCGGCGCGGTGACCACCGGCACCGTCACCGCGCAGCTGCTCTACGAGACCCAGGGCGCCCGCTACCTCGGCCCCGACGTGACGGCCCGCCTCGACACCGTGCGGCTGTGCGAGGAGGGCCCGGACCGGGTCCGGATCAGCGGGGTGCGCGGCGAGGCACCGCCACCGACCCTGAAGACCGGCGTCACCCGGATCGGGGGCTGGCGCAACGAGGTGGTCTTCGTCCTGACCGGCCTCGACATCGAGGCCAAGGCGGAGCTCGTACGGGCCCAGCTGGCCGGGGCGCTGGAGGATGTGGCCGACGTCGGCTGGACCCTCGCCCGTACCGATCACGCGGACGCGCGCACCCAGGAGACGGCGAGCGCGATGCTGCGGCTGGTGGTCCGGGACCCCTCAGCCGACCGGGTCGGGCGGGCCCTGACCTCGGCGGCGATCGAGCTGGCCCTCGGCAGCTACCCGGGGTTCCACGTGACGGCCCCGCCCGGACCGGCCCAGCCGTACGGGGTGTTCAGCTCCGGGCAGCTGCCCGCGGACACCGTCCCCCACACGGCGGTCCTCCCGGACGGCAGCCGCCTGAGCATCCCGGCGACCGGGCCCGCGGCGCCGCCGGCCTCCCCGCTGCCGCCCCTGCCGGTCCCGCCCGACCCGGGCCCCACGGGAACCCCGGCGGGGGAGGTCCCCACCCGCCGCGCGCCCCTCGGGCTGGTGGCCGGGGCCCGCAGCGGGGACAAGGGAGGGGACGCGAACGTCGGCGTCTGGGCCGAGAGCGCGGACGCCTGGGACTGGTTGCGGAGCACCCTCACCGTCGACCTGTTCCAGGAGCTGCTCCCCGAGACCCGCACCCTGCCGGTCACCCGGCACGACCTGCCGAACCTGCGCGCCCTCAACTTCGTCGTCACCGGCATCCTCGGCGACGGCGTCGCCTCCGGGCACCGCTTCGACCCGCAGGCCAAGGCGCTCGGCGAATGGCTGCGCGCCCGCCACCTCGACATTCCCGTCAGCCTTCTCCCCCCTCTCGCACCCCCTCCGGAGGTGAGCCGCCCATGACCCGGCTCGGCACCAGCGTCGACACCAGCGACCCCGACCACCTGGCCCACCGGGCCGCCGCCCTGGAACGCATCGGGGCCCTCGACGCCGAGCACGCCAAGGCGCTCGCGGGCGGCGGCGAGAAGTACACGGCCCGGCACCGGGCGCGCGGCAAGCTGCTCGCCCGGGAACGGATCGAGCTGCTCCTCGACCCGGACACCCCGTTCCTGGAGCTGTCCCCGCTCGCCGCCTGGGGCAGCGACTACCCGGTGGGCGCCTCGATGGTGACCGGGATCGGTGTGGTCGAGGGCGTCGAATGCCTGGTCACCGCCAACGACCCGACGGTGCGCGGCGGTGCCTCCAACCCCTGGACCCTGAAGAAGGCGCTGCGGGCCAACGAGATCGCGCGGGCCAACCGACTGCCCTGCATCAGCCTGGTCGAGTCCGGCGGCGCCGACCTCCCGTCCCAGAAGGAGATCTTCATCCCCGGCGGGGCGATCTTCCGGGACATCACCCGGCTCTCCGCCGAGGGGATCCCCACCGTGGCCGTCGTCTTCGGCAACTCCACGGCGGGCGGGGCCTACATCCCGGGGATGTCCGACCACACCGTGATGATCAAGGACCGGTCGAAGGTCTTCCTCGGCGGCCCGCCGCTGGTCAAGATGGCCACCGGCGAGGAGAGCGACGACGAGTCCCTCGGCGGCGCCGACATGCACGCCCGCACCTCGGGCCTCGCCGACTACTACGCCGTCGACGAGGAGGACGCGATCCGCCGGGCCCGACGGATCGTGGCCCGCCTCAACCACCGCAAGGCGCGGCCGGAGCCGCCGGTGGCGCGGGAACCGCTGTACGACGCCGAGGACCTGCTCGGCATCGTGCCGTCCGACCTCAAGACCCCCTTCGATCCGCGCGAGGTCATCGCCCGGCTGGTCGACGGCTCCGATTTCGACGAGTTCAAACCGCTGTACGGGACCAGCCTGGTCACCGGCTGGGCGAGCCTGCACGGCTACCCGGTCGGCATCCTCGCCAACGCCCAGGGCGTGTTGTTCAGCGCCGAGTCGCAGAAGGCCGCCCAGTTCATCCAGCTCGCCAACCAGCGCGACATCCCGCTGCTCTTCCTGCACAACACCACCGGCTACATGGTCGGCAAGGAGTACGAGCAGGGCGGGATCATCAAGCACGGCTCGATGATGATCAACGCGGTGTCCAACTCGAAGGTCCCGCACCTGTCCGTCCTCATCGGCGCCTCCTACGGCGCGGGGCACTACGGCATGTGCGGGCGGGCCTACGACCCCCGCTTCCTCTTCGCCTGGCCCAGCGCGAAGTCCGCGGTGATGGGACCGCAGCAGCTCGCGGGCGTGCTGTCGATCGTCGCGCGCGCCTCGGCCGCCGCGAAGGGGCAGCCGTACGACGACGAGGCCGACGCCGGGATGCGGGCATTCGTGGAGCAGCAGATCGAGTCGGAGTCCCTGCCGATGTTCCTGTCCGGGCGGCTGTACGACGACGGGGTCATCGACCCGCGCGACACCCGCACCATCCTCGGCCTGTGCCTCTCGGCCGTCCACAACGCCCCCGTCGAGGGCGCCCGTGGCGGCTTCGGCATCTTCCGGATGTGAGCCCCCACATGACCACCTCGCCCGAAGCCACCGCACCCCGGTCCACCGCGTCCGAGCCCACCGCGTCCGACCTCGCCGCGCCCAAGACGATCGGCTCGCTGCTCGTCGCCAACCGCGGGGAGATCGCCGTACGGATCTTCCGCACCGCCCGCGCCCTCGGCCTCGACACCGTCGCCGTGTACGCGGACCCCGACGCCGGGGCCCTGCACGTGCGGGAGGCCGACGCGGCCGTCCGGCTGCCCGGGGCCGCCCCCGGCGAGACCTACCTGCGCGGCGAACTCCTCGTACGGGCGGCCCTCGCCGCCGGCGCCGACGCCGTCCACCCCGGGTACGGGTTCCTCTCCGAGAACGCCGACTTCGCCCGGGCCGTGCGCGCCGCCGGCCTGCTCTGGATCGGGCCGCCGCCCGAGGCCATCGAGGCCATGGCCTCCAAGACCCGCGCCAAGGAGCTGATGCGCGCCGCCGGGGTCCCCCTGCTCGACCCCGTCGACCCGGCCGCGGCCACCGCCGCGGACCTGCCGCTGCTCCTCAAGGCCGCGGCGGGCGGCGGCGGCCGGGGCATGCGGGTCGTCCGCGACCTCGACTCCCTGAAGGAGGAGCTCGAAGCCGCCGCCGCGGAGGCCCGGTCCGCCTTCGGCGACGGCGAGGTCTTCGCGGAGCCCTACGTCGAGCGCGGCCGCCATGTCGAGGTGCAGGTCCTCGCCGACGCCCACGGCACCGTCTGGGCCCTGGGCACCCGGGACTGCTCCCTGCAGCGCCGCCACCAGAAGGTCATCGAAGAGGCCCCGGCCCCCGCCCTCCCCGAGAGCCTGCGCACCACCTTGCGCGAAGCCGCCGTCGCCGCCGCCCGCGCGGTGTCCTACCAGGGCGCGGGCACCGTCGAGTTCCTCGTCACCGCCGACGGCCGCCCGTACTTCCTGGAGATGAACACCCGCCTCCAGGTGGAACACCCCGTCACCGAGGCCGTCTTCGGCATCGACCTCGTCGCCCTCCAACTGCGCGTCGCCGAAGGCCGGGCGCTGCCCCTGGACCCGCCGCGGGCCGAAGGCCATGCCGTCGAGGCCCGGCTGTACGCGGAGGACCCGGCCCGGGACTGGCGCCCGCAGGCCGGGGTCCTGCACACCCTGTCCGTCCCCGGGGACGGGATCCGGATCGACACGGGCTTCGCCGACGGCGACACCGTCGGCGTGCACTACGACCCGATGCTCGCCAAGGTCATCGCACACGCCCCCACCCGCGCCGAGGCAGTCCGCGCGCTCACCCGCGCCCTGGCCCGGGCCCGCATCCACGGGCTCACCACCAACCGGGACCTGCTGGTGCGTTCGCTGCGCCACCCGGAGTTCACCGCCGCGCGCCTCGACACCGGCTTCTACGAACGCCACCTCGCCGAGCTCACCGCGCCCGCCCCCGACGCCGCTCGGGCAGCCCTCGCCGCCGCCCTCGCGGAGGCCGCCCCCGCCCCCGGCGCGCCGCTCGCCAGCCGGCTCGGCGGCTGGCGCAACGTGCCGTCCCAGCCGCAGAGCCGCGCCTACACCGTGGACGGGACGACCTACGAGGTCCGCTACCGGCCCGCCCGGAGCGGCCCCCCGCAGCTCGTGGACCAGCCCGGGGTCCGCGTCCTGGCCGTCGGACCCGAGTCGGTCACCCTCGAAATCGACGGTGTCCACCGGATGTTCCACGTGAAACACGAATCGAACAGCCCCGAGGTGTACGTCGATTCGCCGCTCGGCGCGCACACCCTGACCCGGCGGCCCCGCTTCACCGAACCCCAGGACCGCACCGAACCGGGATCGCTGCTCGCCCCCATGCCCGGCACCGTCGTGCGGATCGCCGAGGGCCTCGCCACCGGCTCCGCCGTCACCGCCGGGCAGCCCCTGCTGTGGCTGGAGGCCATGAAGATGGAGCACCGCATCGTCTCGCCCGCCTCCGGCACGCTCACCGCGCTCCACGCCGCCCTCGGCCGTCAGGTCGAATTCGGCGCCCTGCTCGCCGTCGTCCAGGAGGAACCGCCCGCATGAGCAACGCCGTTGTGGAATCAGCAGAACACCGCGCCCTGCGCGCGGCCGTCGCCGCCCTCGGGCAGCGCTACGGTCGCGAGTACCTCGCCCGGGTGGCCCGCGAGGGCGGCCACCCCGACGAGCTGTGGGCCGATGCCGCCAAGCTCGGCTACCTCGGGGTCAACCTCCCCGAGGAGTACGGAGGCGGTGGCGGAGGCATCGCCGAACTCTCCATCGTGCTCGAAGAACTGGGCGCCGCGGGCTGCCCGCTGCTGATGATGGTGGTCTCGCCCGCCATCTGCGGCACGGTCATCGCCCGCTTCGGCACCGAAGAGCAGAAGCGGGCCTGGCTCCCCGGCCTCGCCGACGGCAGCCGGACCATGGCCTTCGGGATCACCGAGCCCGATGCCGGATCCAACTCCCACCGCATCACCACCACCGCACGGCGCGACGGCGACGACTGGGTGCTGTCCGGGCGCAAGGTCTTCATCTCCGGCGTGGACATCGCCGACGCCACCCTCATCGTCGGGCGCACCGAGGACGCCCGCACCGGACGCCTCAAGCCCTGCCTGTTCATCGTGGACCGCGACACCCCCGGCTTCACCCGTTCGGTCATAGACATGGAACTCCAAGCTGCCGAGAAGCAGTTCGAACTGGTCCTGGACGAGGTGCGGCTTCCCGCCGGGGCCCTGGTCGGCGACGAGGACGCGGGCCTGCTCCAGCTCTTCGCCGGACTCAACCCCGAACGCGTCATGACCGCCGCCTTCGCCATCGGGATGGGCCGCTACGCCCTGGCCAAGGCGGTCGACTACGCCAAGACCCGACAGGTGTGGAAGGAGCCGATCGGCGCCCACCAGGCCGTCGCCCACCCGCTGGCGGCCGCCCACATCGAGCTGGAACTGGCCCGCCTGATGATGCAGAAGGCCGCCCACCTCTACGACGCCGGCGACGACATGGGCGCCGGTGAGGCGGCCAACATGGCCAAGTACGCTGCCGGCGAGGCCTGCGTGCGGGCGGTGGACCAGTCCGTCCACACCCTCGGCGGCAACGGCCTCACCCGCGAATACGGACTCGCCTCCCTCATCACCGCCTCCCGGGTGGCCCGGATCGCACCCGTCAGCCGCGAGATGATCCTCAACTTCGTCTCGCACCAGACCCTGGGCCTGCCCAAGTCCTACTAGAACGGAAGGGCCGGAGGAACGGACATGACCCCGATCGTCGGATCCGCGCACACCAGCGGCATCACCACCCTCACGCTCGACTCGCCGGGCAACCGCAACGCGCTCTCCGCGGAACTCGTCGGCGAGCTGCGCGCGGCCCTCGCCGCGGCGGGTGCGGACCCGGCGGTCCGGGCCATCGTCCTCACCCACACCGGCACCACCTTCTGCGCCGGGGCGGACCTGAAGAACCCCTTCGCGCCGGAGGACTTCCTCGCCCTGCTGCGCGAACTGGCCGAACTGCCCACACCGGTCGTGGCCCGGGTCACCGGCCACGTCCGGGCCGGTGGCCTCGGGCTGCTCGGGGCCTGCGACATCGCCGCCGCCGGCCCGCAGTCCTCGTACGCCTTCACCGAGAGCCACCTGGGCCTGGCCCCGGCGGTGATCTCGATCCCGCTGCTGCCACGGCTCGACCCGCGGGCCGCGGCCCGCTACTTCCTCACCGCCGAGCGCTTCGGACCGGCCGAGGCGGCCCGGATCGGCCTGCTCACCCTGCACGCCGACGACGTCGACCAGGCCCTCGAACCGGTCCTGGCGGGCCTGCGCAGGGCCTCGCCGCAGGGGCTCGCCGCGTCGAAGGCGCTGGTCACCGCACCCGTACGGGCGGCCCTGGAGCGGGACGGCGAGCGGCTGACCGCGCTGTCCGCGACCCTCTTCGGCTCCGCGGAGGCCCGCGAGGGCATCACCGCCCTCTTCGAACGCCGGGACCCGTCGTGGACGTCCTGACCGATCCGCCGCACAGCGGTCCCCGTCGGCCCGCGGGACCCAAGCAGGCCCGCAGCCGGGTCACCCGCCGCCACCTCCTGGAAGCGGCCGTGTCCTGCCTGGCCGAGCACGGCTGGGCGGGCTCCACCGTCGCCGTCGTCGCCGAGCGCGCCGGCGTCTCCCGCGGCGCGGCCCAGCACCACTTCCCCACCCGTGAAGCGCTGTTCACCGCCGCAGTCCAGTACGTCGCCGAGGAACGGTCCACCGCCCTGCGCGAGCTGTTCCAGGCGGGCCCGGCGCCGCGCGCCGAGGTGGTCCACGCCGTGGTGGACCTCTACACGGGCGCGCTCTTCCGGGCCGCGCTCCAGCTGTGGGTGGCCGCCTCCAACGAGGAGCAGCTGCGGCCCCCGGTCGTCGAACTGGAGGCGCGGGTCGGGCGCGAGACCCACCGCATCGCCGTGGAACTCCTGGGCGCCGACGAGTCCGTGCCCGGGGTCCGCGAGAGCGTCCAGGGATTCCTGGACATGGCGCGCGGGCTGGGCCTGGCGAACGTCCTGACCGACGACACCGCCCGCCGGGCCCGCGTGGTCACGCAGTGGGCGGCCATCCTCGACACCGCCCTGGGTCCGCCCCGGGACTGACCCGGGGCGGACGGGGTGCCCCTAGCGGGCGATGTCGGCGTAGCCCTCGATGGCCTGCGGGTCCCGGGTGCCCGGGCCCACGTAGCGCGCCGAGGGGCGGACCAGGCGGCCCGTGCGCTTCTGCTCCAGGATGTGCGCGGACCATCCGGCCGTGCGGGCGCAGGTGAACATCGAGGTGAACATGTGCGCCGGGACCTCCGCGAAGTCCAGCATGATCGCCGCCCAGAACTCCACGTTGGTCGCGAGCACCCGGTCGGGGCGCCGCGCGTGAAGCTCCTCCAGCGCGGCCTTCTCCAGCGCCGCCGCCACCTCGTAGCGCGGCGCGTCCAGCTCCTTGGCCGTGCGGCGCAGCACGCGGGCGCGCGGGTCCTCGGCGCGGTAGACGCGGTGCCCGAAGCCCATCAGCCGCTCGCCCTTGTCCAGGGCCTTCTTCACGTACGCCACGGCGTCGCCGCTGCGCTCGATCTCCTCGATCATGCCCAGCACCCGCGACGGCGCACCGCCGTGCAACGGCCCGGACATGGCGCCGACGGCACCCGACAGCGCGGCCGCGACGTCGGCGCCGGTGGAGGCGATGACCCGGGCGGTGAAGGTGGAGGCGTTCATGCCGTGTTCGGCGGCCGAGGTCCAGTACGCGTCGACGGCCTTGACGTGCTTGGGGTCGGGCTCGCCCCGCCAGCGGATCATGAAGCGTTCGACGACGGACTCGGCCTTGTCGATCTCGCTCTGCGGCACCATCGGCAGGCCCTGGCCGCGGGCGGACTGGGCGACGTACGACAGGGCCATCACGGCCGCGCGCGCGAGGTCGTCACGGGCGGTCGCCTCGTCGATGTCCAGCAGCGGTTTCAGACCCCACACCGGGGCCAGCATCGCGAGCGCGGACTGCACGTCCACGCGGATGTCCCCGGAGTGCACCGGGATCGGGAAGGGCTCGGCGGCGGGCAGCCCCGGGTTGAACGCACCGTCGACCAGCAGTCCCCAGACGTTCCCGAAGGACACGTGACCGACCAGGTCTTCGATGTCGACACCCCGGTAGCGGAGCGATCCGCCCTCCTTGTCGGGCTCGGCGATCTCGGTCTCGAACGCGACGACCCCTTCGAGCCCGGGTACGAAGTCGGACATCAGGCGGCTCCTCAGATAGATGCGAACACGCGCGGCTCCCGGCGTGATTCGCGGTCCGGCGCGGTCATCCCCGTTGATGCCCGGCAGGGCCGATGGTCACCCTCGGGTGGACCAGCGGACCGGCCCCAAGATTTTGGCCGTTCCGGATGGCCTGCGGAAGCGTGACATACGGCACACCCCCGGAAGACGTCCTGCGGCAGGATGGCGGGGTGACAGACAAGGATCTTGACCCCGCCCTCATGCGGATGCAGTACCGCTCGGAGATCCTCGCCGAGGACGGCCTCGCCGCGGACCCCATGGAGCAGTTCGCGCAGTGGTTCCGGCAGGCCGCCGACGCGAGCCTGTTCGAGCCGAACGCGATGGTCGTCTCGACCGCCACCCCCGACGGGCGGCCCAGCTCCCGCACGGTGCTGCTCAAGCAGTTCGACGCGCGCGGCTTCGTCTTCTTCACCAACTACGGCTCGCGCAAGGGCCGGGAGCTGGCCGAGAACCCGCACGCGGGCCTGCTCTTCCCGTGGCACCCGATCGCCCGGCAGGTCCTGGTGACCGGCAGCGCGCTGCGGATCGGCCGGGACGAGACCGCCGCGTACTTCCGCTCGCGCCCGCACGGTTCGCAGTTGGGGGCCTGGGCGAGCGACCAGTCCCGGGTGATCTCCTCGCGCGCCGAGCTGGACCGCCGTTACGCGGAGCTGGCGCGGCGGTACCCGGAGGGGGAGCAGGTGCCGGTGCCGCCGGAGTGGGGCGGGATCCGCGTGGTGCCGCAGGAGGTGGAGTTCTGGCAGGGCCACGAGAACCGCCTGCACGACCGGTTGAAGTACGTCCGCGACGGCGAGAAGTGGCGCGTCGAGCGGCTCTGCCCCTGAGGGCCGGCCCCGCCCGACCGGGCGGGGACAGCAGGCGACCCGCGGGCTCGGGTTCCTCTCCTGCAGTGAGAGGAGCCGGCCGGACGTACCGGCGAGCCCGCGGGTCGGGTGACTGCTTGGGATTGGCGCCGACACCTGTCGGCACGGCACTGCTTGGGTGCGTACGACAACGGGCGTCAGCCCGCAGTCACCTCACGCGTCCGGTTGCCAGACATTTCCGGAACCACCTCCCTTCTCGTGTACGGCAGAGCCTAGGACGGCGCCGCACGCCGCTCAAGGGATTTAATTCGGGGGGAATCCGGGGAATCAGGTGTGGGCTGCGTCACGTTCCAGTTCAATGATCTGACGTGCCGCACACGCGAACACCTGCAGGGGGTCCCAGGTGAGTGCTTCCGGACGTAGCGAGACCACCGACGATCTGCTCGCCGCACTGCTGGACGGGATGGACGCGGCGCTCTGCGCGTTCGATGCCGACGGCGTGATCACCCACTGGAACCGCGAGGCCGAGCGGATCCTGGGCTGGTCGGCCGCCGAGGCGGTGGGGCGGCGCGGATTCGCCGGATGGGCGGCGCGGGCCGCCGACGCGCAGGACGTCGAGGCCAGACTGATGGGCGCGCAGGACGTGCCCGGCCGCCAGGTGCACGAGTTCGCCCTGCTCACCAAGGACGGCGGGCGGGTGCTCGTACGGACCCAGTCGGCCGGGGTGCCGGGCGCGGACGGAAAACCGGCCGGGGTGTACTGCGCGTTCAGCGAGGTGCACGCGCAGATCGACCTGGAGCGCTCCATCGCGCTCAGCGAAGCCCTGATGGACGACGCCTCGTGGGGGGTCGTGCTCGTCGACGTCGACCTGCGGCCCGCCGTGGTCAACGCGCAGGCGGCCGCCGCCTTCGGGTCGGGGCGGACCGCCCTGCTGGGACGGCCGCTCGGGGAGCTGCTCGCGCAGGGCGTGGAGGAGCTGGAGGGCGCGCTCCAGCACGTCCTGGCCGAGGGGCCGCCGCCGGGGCCGGTGGAGCTGTGGGTCTCCGTGCGCACGGCCACCGGCGTCCGCAGGCGCTGCTGGCGCAGCGGCTTCCTGCGCCTGGCCTCGCCGCTCGCGGAGGAACCGGTGCCGCTGGGGGTCGGCTGGCTGTTCCAGGACATCACCGAGGCCCGACAGGCGGAACTGGACACCGCGCAGCTGCGCTTCCGTTCCCAGCAGCTGCACCGGGCGGGCCGGGCGGCGGGGGAGTGCGAGGACCCGGCGGAGGCGGCGGCGGTCCGGCTGGAGTTCGCGCTGGCCGGCTTCGCGGACCACGCGCTGATCGACGTACTGGCCGCGGACGGGGCGCGGCTGGTCCGCTCGCCCGTGTCCCCGTCCGGGGCGGTGCCCGCGGCGGGCCCGCTGCTCCCGGGGCCGGGGGCGATCCCGGTCCGCTACGAGCCGGGGCACCCCGCGTTCCAGGCGCTGGACCGGATCGGTTCGGTCCGGGCCAGCGCGCCGGGGGGCGCCGCGGCCGAGGGCTGGCTCACGGCCCGCCGCTGGCCGCAGGGATCGGCGCACGCGCTGTGCGTGGTCCTGCGCAGCCGGGGCCGGAGCCTGGGGATCCTGACGTTCCTGCGCGGCCCCTCGCGCCCGCCCTTCGACCGCGCGGACGCCGCCTACGCCGAAGAGGTCGCCTCGCGCCTGGCCACGGACCTGGCGCTGTCGACGCCCTAGTGGCGGAAGAAGATCCGGTCGCCGTACTCCTGCATCACGCGGCCGTTCCACTCGTGCCCGCCGTCGACGTTGCCCGAGCGCAGCAGCGGCGGCTCGACGCCGCGGGCGGCGAGGTCGCCCGCCGCGGCGGCCATGACCGCCTGCATGATCGCGCTGGTCACGACCGTGGACGCCGGGGCGAAGGGCGCGTCGATCCCCTCCAGGCTCAGCTCGGCGTCGCCGACCGCGATCTTGCTGTCCAGGACGATGTCGCAGTGGTCCTTGAGGAAGGTGCCCGAGACGTGCCGCGAGCGGGTCTCGGTCGCGTAGGCCACCGAGGTCACGCCGATCACCTTGAGGCCGATGGCCCGCGCGTTCATCGCCATCTCGACGGGCAGCGCGTTGCGTCCGGAGAGGGAGATGATCACCAGGACGTCGCCGTCCGCGGCCGGGCTGCTGTCCAGGACCGCCCCGGCCAGGCCGTCCACCCGCTCCAGCGCGCTGCCGAGGGTCGCGGGCATGACGTCGATCCCGGCGGTGCCGGGGACGGCGAGGAAGTTCATCAGGGCGAGCCCGCCGGCCCGGTAGACCACGTCCTGGGCGGGGAGGGAGGAGTGCCCGGCGCCGAAGGCGAAGAGCCGGTTCCCGGCCGCGACCGCCTCGGCGATCACGGCGCCGGCCTCGGAGATGTTCGACGCTTCCTCGTCCCGCACCCGCTCCAGGAGGCCGATGGCGGCATCGATGAACTGACCGGCCAGCTTGCTCTCGCTCATGCGCTGAGGGGCCCTTCCAGAGGTGGGGTGCGTCCGTGTCCGCCGCTCACCGTGCGGTCTGGACCAAGGGCGTGTCAATACCGACGTCAATCCAGGGGCGAAAGCCCTTGGAGCGGTCCAGGACGGGCCTTGACCTCCAGCACGGAACGGTTGTCGGCCCGATGCGTCAGAATTGGGTGCAGGGCCAGCGCACGATATCCCGAGGGGCACGAATGTCCGGACTGATCGATACCACGGAGATGTATCTCCGCACCATCCTCGAGCTGGAAGAGGAAGGCGTGGTCCCCATGCGCGCCCGAATTGCGGAGCGGCTCGACCAGAGCGGCCCGACGGTCAGCCAAACGGTGGCACGCATGGAGCGCGACGGCCTGGTGGCCGTCGCCAGCGACCGGCACCTGGAGCTGACGGAGGAGGGACGGCGGCTGGCCACGCGCGTGATGCGCAAGCACCGGTTGGCCGAGTGTCTCCTCGTCGACGTCATCGGGCTCGAATGGGAGCAGGTGCACGCCGAGGCCTGTCGCTGGGAGCACGTGATGAGCGAAGCGGTGGAGCGGCGGGTGCTGGAGCTGCTGCGCCACCCGACCGAGTCGCCGTACGGCAACCCGATCCCGGGGCTGGAGGAGCTGGGCGAGAAGGCCGAGGCCGATCCCTTCCTCGACGACAGCATGGTGAGCCTGGCGGAGCTGGACCCGGGCGCCGACGGCAAGACCGTGGTCGTGCGCCGGATCGGCGAGCCGATCCAGACGGACGCCCAGCTCATGTACACGCTGCGGCGGGCGGGCGTGCAGCCGGGCTCGGTCGTCAGCGTCACGGAGTCCCCGGGGGGAGTGCTGGTCGGCAGTGGCGGCGAGGCCGCCGAGCTGGAGGCGGAAGTCGCCTCGCACGTGTTCGTGGCCAAGCGGTGACCGTCCCTACCGCCGGTACGGACTGACGCTCGCGGTGTGGACGGTCCCGGCGCCTCGCGGCGCCGGGACCGGTCCTCCCCTTTTTGACCCGGAGCCCCGAGCTCTCAAGGTCATCCCCTCGGACCGTCTTCCCCGAGCGGCCCGCCTCCCGTTGAAGATCTCCCCTCGGCAGCGGCGGCCAATCCTTGAGCAAGGTCATTCGAAAGAGTGGTGTTGCCGTCGAGAAGGCTGTCTTCGAATGCGGGTTCGATAGTCTGGCGGGGAGCGAAGGGGGTGCATCTGCGGTGGTACAGCGCTTCGATGTAACGGGGTCCGACGGCGTACGCCTGGCGGCCTGGGAGTTTCGGGAACCCACCGCCCCAGGCGCCCCGGCCGAAGGCTCCGGCCCGGGGTCCGGTCCCGGGGTCCTCTTACTCCACGGGCTGATGGGCCGTGCCTTCCACTGGGCGGGAACCGCCCGCTGGCTCGGCGAGCGGCGCCGCGTGGTCGCCCTCGATCAACGCGGACACGGCCAGAGCGAGCGTCCTGCCCATGGTCCGGACATCCCGGCCGCCTTCGCCCGCGAGGCCTTCGTGGCCGATGCCGAAGCCGTGGTCGAGCAGCTCGGCCTGGCCCCCGTCACCCTCGTCGGCCATTCCATGGGCGCCCTCACCGCGTGGCAGCTCGCCGCCCGCCGCCCCGACCTCGTCGAGGCCCTGGTCATCTGCGACATGCGGGCCTCCGCGCTCGGGGCCGCCTCGCAGCAGGAGTGGGAGGAGTGGTTCCGCCGCTGGCCGCTGCCCTTCCCCACGCAGGACGCCGCGCGCCGTTGGTTCGGCGAGGACGATCCCCGGGTGGAGCGGCCCGACCCCGGCCGCGGGGCCTTCTTCGCCGAGGTGATGCACCAGGCGCCCGACGGGTGGCGCCCGCTCTTCTCCCGCCGGCAGATGCTCACCGCCCGGGAGACGTGGGTGCACGACGCGCACTGGGAGGAGCTGGCGCAGGTCCGCTGCCCGACGTTGGTGGTGCGGGGGCTGGACGGCGAGTTGGGGCGGGCCGAGGCGCAGGAGATGGTGCGGGTGCTGCCGGCCGGGCAGTACGCGGAGATCCCCGATGCCGGTCACTACCTCCACTACGACCAGCCGGGGGCCTGGCGGGCGGCGTTGGAGCCGTTCCTGGACGGGGTCACGGCCTCGGCCTGAGGTCCGGGTTGCGGGCGGGGGCCCGGGGGCCAGGTGCTGGGTGCGGGCATGGGTGCGGGGCGGGGCCGCTGCGCGGAGCTGCCCCGCCCCGCCCTTCCTCCGTTCCCCGGGCTCCGCCCGGACCCGGTCCTCAAACGCCGGACGGGCTGGAAGGGGCCGGGACGGGCCGGGTCAGCCCTTGCTTACCGCGGTCAGGATTTCTGGGATGCGGCGGGCGACCGTGGGGGCGGCCAGGCGGAGGCCAGACCAGGTGATCAGGGTGCCCCAGGCGATGCCCAGCGGGAGCAGCAGCCAGGTGGCGTCCTGGTGGTCCGCCAGGTGCAGCCAGGCCGCGAGCACGATCAGCGGTGCGCACAGCAGGGCCGAGAAGACCAGGCCGAGGAAGATGCCGATCCAGGCGAGGCCGGCCTGCCCCGGGGCGACGTTCTTGAACGCGCCGTCGGTCGGGATGGAGTACGGGAAACGGGCCGAGGCCAACGCCCCCGCGCACAGCATCGCGCCCAGCAGCCCCAGCGCGAGCCCGACGACCTCCGGCAGGGCGGCCCAGTCACCCACCATCGCCGCCGTCACCACGGTCACGAGCACCGTGTACGGGACGGTGACCAGGGCCAGCGCGAGGGCCCGGGCGCGCATTTCGGCGTAGGCCTCGCGCGGGGTGGAGATGGTCTGGGCGACCATCCAGAACGCCGAGGTGTCCTGCCCGAACTGGTTGTACATCTGGACGCCCAGCATGCCCGCGCCGAAGCAGGCGAGGTAGACCGAGCCGTGCCCCTGGAGCGCGTTGGCGACCGGGATGATCAGGCCGACGGCCAACGAGGTCAGCCAGGCGGCCTTGGTCTTGGGGTCGCGGACGGCGTAGCGCAGGGCGCGCTGGACGACCGCGCCGGTGCGCCCGTCCGGCAGCGGGGACCAGCCGGCGCCCGCCTCGGAGCCGCGCTTCCTACCCGAGTCGGCCGCACCGATGGTGGAGCCGTCCGGGGTCACCATCAGCTTCGTCAGGCCGCGCTCCCAGAACCACAGCAGCGCGCCGATCGCGCCGACGGTCAGCGCGAGCTGGGCGGCGGCCACGGCGTACGAGCCCCGGCTCGCCGAGTCGACCATGCCGACGGCCGTCGCGGGCGGCAGCCACCGCACCACGGCCTCGACGGGTTCCAGGGCGGCCAGCCCGCCGGCCTGGAAGAGGCGCTGGCTGGCGAAGTTGGCGAACTGGGCGACGACCGCGATCAGCAGTCCGCTGAGCACGGCCAGGTCGCGGCCCTTGCGGCTGGTCAACAGCCGGACGTTGGCCGTGGCCACGGCCCGCGCCAGGGCGACGCAGACGAGCAGCAGCAGCGGCACGCCGAGGACGGCGGCGACGATGCCCGCCGGGCCCTGGGCCACCGCGGTCACCGAGCCGACGGCGAGGCACAGCGTGAAGAGCGGCCCGATGCCGACGAGCGAGGACGCCAGCAGGGCCCGTACGAGCGGCCGCGGCCGCAGCGGCAGCATCACCAGCCGGGTCGGGTCGAGGGTCTCGTCCCCGGTGGGGAAGAACAGCGGCATCACGGACCAGAGCAGGGCCAGGATCGCGGCGAGCAGGACCACGACGGTGCCCGCGTGCGCGTTCCCGTGCAGCACGGCCAGGCCGATCATCTGGAGCACGCCGACGCCGAGCGCCAGCACCAGCGTGCTGATGTAGGCGGCCTTCCGCTTCGACGAGCCCTTGAGGCCGTTGCGCAGCAGGGACAGCTTGAGCCGGACGAAGACCGCGGTGAGGCCGGCCTCCGCCCCGGTGGCGGGAGCGGCGGCACTCATCGCGAGCCCGCCCCGCCGCCGAGCCAGTCCAGGGATTCGCCCGTGTCGAGCCCCTGGGCGCCGACGAGTTCGAGGAAGGCGTTCTGGAGGCTGGGCGCGCTGCCGCGCACGGAGTCCAGCGGGCCCGCGGCGCGGATCCGTCCGCCCGCCATGACCGCGACCCAGTCGCACAGCGACTCGACGAGCTCCATCACGTGCGAGGAGAAGACGACCGTGGCGCCGGACGCGGTGTAACGTTCCAGCACCCTGCGGATGGTCTGCGCCGACACCGGGTCCACCCCCTCGAACGGTTCGTCGAGGAAGAGGACTTCGGGGTTGTGCAGCAGCGCCGCCGCCAGGCCGATCTTCTTGCGCATGCCGGTCGAGTAGTCCACGACCAGCTTGTGCTGCGAGCCCGCGAGGTCGAGGACCTCCAGCAGCTGCGTCGCGCGCTTGTCGGTCTCGGGGCCCGGCACCCCGCGCAACCGGCCCATGTAGCCGAGCAGTTCCCGACCGGACAGCCGCTCGAAGAGGCGCAGCCCCTCCGGCAGCACTCCGATCCGGGATTTCACCTGAACCGGGTCCTGCCATACGTCATGTCCGGCGACCTCGACCCGGCCCTGGTCCGGACGCAGCAGCCCGGTCACCATCGACAGCGTGGTGGTCTTGCCGGCCCCGTTCGGTCCGACGAGACCGATGAACTGCCCCGCGGGCAGTTCGAGATCGATCCCCGCCACCGCGATCTGCTCGCCGAAGCGCTTCCACAGCCCTTCGATCCGTACGGCGGGGGCGGCAACCAATGCCGTCTCCCCCGTCGACAATGCCTGGTCCGGCATCGCGCCCTGCCTCTCGTTCTGTCCCCGTTGGTCGCGTTCACCTTACGAGGGCAGGCCGGGGCGGCCGTAGGGCTGAATGTACCGACCTGGGATCGATCAGCCCCGGCGGGCCCGGGCCGCGGCCGCCTCGCGCCCGCACGCGTAGGCCAGTACGTCGATCAGCTCCTCGGTGTCGGGCAGCCACCGGTTCGCCGGGGTGGGGCGGCGGACCCACTGCACCTGGCCCCGGCCGCCGTAGCGGGTGGGCGGGGCGGCGACGTAGTCCCCCTCGCCGCGCGCGACGAGGTCGAGGGAGGCGGGCTGCCACCCCAGCTTGCGCAGCAGGTCGGGGAGTTTCGCCCCGGCGCCGGGCAGGACGAAGAACTGGATCCGACGGTCCGGGGTGGCGGTCACCGGCCCGATGGTCAGGCCGAGTCGCTCCAGGCGCGCGAGCGCCAGGAAGCCGGAGACCTCGGGTACTTCGATCGCGTCGAAGGTGCGGCCGGTGGGCAGCAGGATCGACGCGGCCGGCTGGCGCGACCACAGTTGACGGACCCGGACCGCACTGCCCGAGGCCAGCGCCGCCCACTCCTTCACCCCCGGGTGCGCTCCCGGCTTCTCGCAGGTCGCGACCCCGCAGGAGCAGACCTCGCGGCCGTCGCCGGGCTCCAGCCAGGTGCCCGCGAACACGTCCCAGTGCCGCTCTTCCGCGTACCGCACGGCATGGTCCAGCAGCAGTTCGCCGCGCTGCTGGGGGATGGGCGCGGTCTCCGTGACTCCGATGGTCTCTTCCACGATCAGCACAACTACCGCGGTCACCGGGAGTTACGGGCGTAAACCGGCCGGTGGACGGAGCATCGATCCTGCATGTGGGGCGCACCGGTGCACGGGCGGGGGCGCGCGGGGGACCGGGAGCCGGGGGTTGGGTAGCGACAACTCGCAGCAGACCGGAGAGCGGCGGTCCACCACTTGCGTGACGTATGAGTGCACGACTGGGTACGACTCACCACGTTCCGGACGGTGTTCCGCATTCTTCGCAGATCAGCCGGGAAGTGATCACATGCACGATCACCCGCGGCCAGCAGGGGGTTTACTCATGGCAGCCAGGCCTCTCGTCGCCCGCCAGCCGAACGAACGGTTGCAGGCACTCATCCAGGAAGCCGGCTGTTCCAACGCCGGCCTCGCTCGTCGGGTCAACATGTGCGGCGCGGAACACGGCCTCGACCTCCGCTACGACAAGACATCCGTGGCCCGTTGGCTGCGCGGACAGCAGCCGCGCGGCCGGGCCCCGGGGATCATCGCCGAGGCCCTGGGTCGCAAGCTCGGTCGGACCGTCACCATCGACGAGATCGGCATGGCGAACGGCAAGAACCTGGCCTCCGGCGTGGGCCTGCAGTTCTCGCCGACCGTCGTCGGCGCCATCGAGCAGGTCTGCGAGCTGTGGCGCAGCGACGTGGGCCGCCGCGACTTCCTGTCCGGATCGACCGTGGCCGCCTCCGCCCTCGTCGAGCCCAGCCGCGACTGGCTGATCACCGGGGCCGACGCCCAGGTGGCCCGTACGGGCGGCTCGCGCGTCGGGATGTCCGACGTCGAGGCGGTGCGGGCCACCACCGACGCCCTCACGGACCTCGACCACCGCTTCGGCAGCGGCCACGTACGGCCCGTGGTCGTCCACTACCTCAACAGCGTGGTCTCCGGACTGATCGGCGGGTCCTACCGGGAGCCGGTGGGCCGCGCGCTCTTCGCGGCGGTGGCCCGACTCACCGAACTCGCGGGCTACATGGCGGTGGACACGGGCCAGCCCGGGCTCGCCCAGCGCTACTACATCCAGGCCCTGCGGCTCGCGCAGGCGGCGGGCGACCGCGCCTACGGCGGGTACGTGCTCGCCGCGTCCATGAGCCACCTCGCGGCCGAGCTGGGCAATCCCCGGGAGATCGCGCAGCTGGCCCGGGCCGCGCAGGAGGGCACGCGCGGGCAGGTCACGCCGCGGGCGGAGGCCATGTTCTACGCGGCCGAGGCGCGCGGGCACGCGCTGCTGGGCGACGCGCGGGCCACGGCGGTGCTGTCCTCGCGGGCCGTGACGGCGCTGGAGCGGGCCGAACCGGAGTCCGGCGACGACCCGGTGTGGATCCGGCACTTCGACCAGGCCTACCTGGCCGACGAGCTCGCGCACTGCCACCGCGACCTGGGGCAGGCCGACGCGGCGGGGCGGCGGGCGGAGGAGGCCTTGCGGGCGCTGCCCCGGACCAAGGCCCGCAGACGAGCCATCGGGATGCTGCTGCTGGCGACCTCGCAGGTGCAGCGCCGTGAGGTGGAGCAGGGCTGTCACACGGCCGCGCAGGCGGTCGACCTGCTCTCCGGCCTGCGCTCGAACCGGGGCGCGGACTACCTCGACGACTTCCGGTCGCGGCTGGAGCCGTACCGGGAGGAAGCGGCGGTCAGGGAGTTCAGCGCACGGCTGGAGACCCAGGTGGCGTGACGGACACGGGGGGTGACGGGGTAGCGTGACCGACTGTTCCGTAGGGTCGGACGGTCGGATAAGGAGTCCCGGTGACGCAGAGCGGCGGACGAGGCGGCGACTCGCGGCACCCCGCGGAGCCCCAGCCTCCCGTGTACGAAGCATCCACGCCCCCATCCCAGCCCCAGCCCCCGTCCCCGCAGCAGTACGGATACGGACACCCGCCCCAGGACGCGCCGCCGCCCGGCCACGTCCTGGGACCGGGGTACGAGGGCCCGGGCGCCCCGCACGGCTACGGCTACCCGCCGATTCCCGAGGCCGAGACCCAGTACATACCGCCGGTCCCGGCGCAGCCGGAGCCGCAGTTCGGTGCCCCGGCGCACGGGGACGCGTACGGCGACGCGGCGACGCAGTACATCCCGCCGGTGCCCGCCGCTCCGGCGTACGGGGAGGCGGCGTACGGCGGCGACGCCGCGACGCAGTACATCCCGCCGGTCTCCGCGGCGCCGGGATACGGGGAGGCGGCGACGCAGTACATCCCGCCCGTTCCGGCCGCCCCGGACCACGGGGAGGCGGCGACGCAGTACATCCCGCCCGTTCCGGCCGGACCCGGGATGCACGAGGCGGCCACGCAGTACATCCCGCCGGTCGCGGCGGGCCCGGTCCCCGGCCAGGGGCAGGGTCAGGGTCAGGGTCAGCCGGACGTCTTCGACGGCCTGTTCCGCAGCGCGGGCCCCGGCGACGACCAGGGGCAGACGCAGGTGCTGCCGCCCGTCCAGGAGCCCGTGCGCAGCCAGGCGCCGCCGCCCGCGCCGCCCTTCCAGCAGCGCCGCCAGAAGCCGCCGCAGCAGCACCAGCCGCCCTTCCCGCAGCAGCCGGCGCACCTCCAGCAGACGACCGGCTTCCAGCAGCCCCCGCCGCCCCCGCACCGCCAGCAGCCCGCGCCCTTCCAGCAGCCGCCGCCGGAGCCCGCGCGGAAGGTCTCGCCCGTGGTCATCGGGGTCTCGGTGCTCGCGCTCGCGGTGGTCGGACTGGGCGTGGGTTCCCTGCTGGGCGACGGCAAGGCGCAGAACAACGACCCGGCGGCGGTGGACGTCTCGGCGAGCAAGCCGGCCGGTACCGGTTCGGCCAAGCCCCCGGCGGACGAGGCACCGGTGGATCCGGCGCGCGGGCAGGCCGTACAGCTCGACAAGGTGCTCGCGGACAGCAACGACAGCCGGGCGACGGTGATCCGCGCCGTGGACGACGTGCGGTCCTGCAAGAACCTCGCGCAGTCGGCCCAGGACCTGCGCGACGCGGCCCGCAAGCGCGAGGAGCTGGTCACCAAGCTCCAGGAGCTCAAGACCGACAAGCTGCCCGATCACGCCAAGCTGACCGCGGCCCTCACCAAGGCGTGGAAGTCCTCCGGTTCGGCGGACCAGTACTACGCGTCCTGGGCGGACGAGGCCGCGGGCGACCGCAAGACCTGCAAGGACGGCAAGGCCAAGTCCACCGGCAACGCCAACAACGGCGACAAGGCGAGCGGCGAGGCGACCAAGGCGAAGGAGTCGGCCTCGGGCATGTGGAACAAGATCGCGACCCAGTACGGCCTCACCAAGCGGGACCCCTCCGACCTCTGAGCCGGGGCGCGGACGCGGTTCAGCTGGCGCGGGGGGCCGCCTCCAGGGTCTGGGTCATGTCCATGGTGCTCTCGCCGGGCTGCGCGACGATCCGGCCGTCCTGGACGATCTGGAAGGTGACCCGGCCGTTCGCCATGCGGGGGAAGCCGCCGACCGCGCGCATGTCCTGGTAGCGCCAGCTCAGGTCGGGGGTGAGGCCCCCGGTCTTGATCCCCGCCGAGTGGTTGAGGGCGCGGGTGACCGTGCGGCCGGTGACGTCCTCGTCCTTGCCGAGGCGTTTGACGACCTCGCTGAGGACGGAGTAGGCGATCCAGGTGGTCTGGGTGCCGGTGTCGTCCGGGTCGACCCGGTTGTCGCCGAAGGCGTTGTCGGCGATGACCTTCCGCATCGGCTGCCACAGCGGATCGCCCGACACCGGGTACCAGCTGGTGACGTAGGCGCCCTCGAACTGGCTCTCCTTGCCGCCGGTGCGGTCCACCAGGGACTGGCTGACGCTGCCGAGGACGGAGGAGAGCTGCGGCTTCTTGGTCTGGGTGTCGAGTCGGCGGAAGGAGTCGAAGAAGGTCTCGGTGCGCTCGCCGAGGACGGCGGCCACGCACCCCTTCGACTTGTCCTTGCCCTTCCCGGCCTCGGTGAGGGCCTCGGTCGCCTGGGCGCCGTAGTTCGCCGAGTCCTCGGGCGCCCGGACGTCGGCGGCCTCGCGCTGCGGCTTGACGGCCTTGAAGCCGGCGTTGAGGAGGATGGGCATGGAGTCGCCGGCGAGGGTGTCGGGCCGTACGAGCGCCACGTCCTCGCAGGCCTTGCCCAGCTGGTGCCCGGCTCCGGCGAGCAGCACCGGCTGACCGCCGTTGACGGGGTAGGACAGGGTGCTCTGGAACTCCTCGGCGGAGACCCCGTAACCGCCGATGAAGGGGATGCCCTCGGCTTCGAGCGGAGCCATGAAGGCGCGCCCCCACTGGCTGTACGAGCCCACGACGGCCACGGCCTTGGCGGCGATCGCCTGTCGGGCGCAGTCGGCGGCGCCCGTGGCGGTGTTGTGCTCGTTGCAGGTCAGGACGCGGAGCTTGCGGCCGTTGATGCCGCCCTTGCCGTTGATCCAACGCTCGTAGGTCTTGGCCATGGCGGGCATGCCGCCCATGTTGGTGGCCTTGGTGCCCTCGGGGGCCCAGGTCATGACGGTGATGGTGTCCCCGGAGCCCCCCGTGGCTCCGGGGACCAGGCCACAGCCGGTCAGGAGACACGCACTCGCCATCGTGCTCGTCGCCGTGGTCACCGCCCTGGTCAGGAGCGTGCGGGAGCGGTAGCGGGAACGTGATGCTGTTCGCCAGTCGGTCATGACCCGTCACACTTCCGGCCCACGGGGAACTGAAGTGTGAGGTGTACACAACATTGGGTGACGCCCGGGTGAATTACCGGGGACCGCCGGGGGGCAAGGCGGGCAAGGGCAGTCAAGGCGGGCGCGCGGGGGAACGTACGATCGAGCGCGTGACATTCGACCCAGGTCCGAAGAACTCTTCCCGCCGCGGCCGCCGCTCCTCCACCATGGGCGGCATGCCCCTCAACGACATGCCGTGGTGGCGCTGGCGCACCAACGTGCGCTCGGCCCTGCACATGCTCTCCGACCCGGCCTTCCAGGAGGACACCTGGCTCGCCGGGCTCGACGGCTACGGTGACGTCACCGACGCCGTCTACCGGCTCGTCGAGGACACCTGGCTCGACAGCTGGTCCGCCGAGAAGTACGTCGGCACGATCTTCCGCGACTCCCAGGAGGCGGCCCTCGTGGACCTCGCCGTCCTGCGCGTGCTGCGGATCCTGCACCAGGTCGGACCGGACGCCCCCGTCTCCGTCTACCTGGAACACCACGGCTGGCCGGAGGCGGTCCGGGCGGCACGCGAGGCGCACGTACGGTTGGCGGCGGCCGACGGGGAGGACCCGGACGTGCGCCCGCGCTCCCTCGACGTGCTGAGGATCATCACGCGGGCCGCGTGAGGCGAGGTGGGGCCCGGATGTGAAAGTCTTGCCGGTCATGAGCGACGACCCGCAGCAGAGCGAGCCCCAGCAGTACGTACTGACCCTGTCCTGCCCCGATAAGCAGGGCATCGTGCACGCCGTGTCCAGTTACCTGTTCATGACCGGGTGCAACATCGAGGACAGCCAGCAGTTCGGCGACCACGACACGGGCCTCTTCTTCATGCGGGTCCACTTCTCGGCGACGCCGCCGGTGACGGTCGAGAAGCTGCGGGCCAGTTTCGCGGCCATCGGCGACTCCTTCCGGATGGACTGGCAGATCCACCGCGCGGACGAGCGGATGCGGATCGTGCTGATGGTGTCGAAGTTCGGGCACTGCCTGAACGACCTGCTCTTCCGCTCGCGGATCGGGGCGCTGCCGGTCGAGATCGCGGCGGTGGTCTCCAACCACACCGACTTCGAGGAGCTGGTCGGCTCGTACGGGGTGCCCTTCGTGCACATCCCGGTCACCAAGGACACGAAGGCGGCGGCCGAGGCGGAGCTGCTGGAGCTGGTCCGGGAGCAGAACGTCGAGCTGGTGGTCCTGGCGCGGTACATGCAGGTGCTGTCCGACACCCTGTGCAAGGCGCTGAGCGGGCGGATCATCAACATCCACCACTCGTTCCTGCCGAGCTTCAAGGGCGCGAAGCCGTACCACCAGGCGCACGCGCGGGGCGTGAAGCTGATCGGTGCCACCGCGCACTACGTGACGGCCGACCTGGACGAGGGCCCGATCATCGAGCAGGAGGTCGAGCGGGTCGGGCACGAGGTGACGCCGGACCAGTTGGTGGCGGTGGGGCGGGACGTCGAATGCCAGGCGCTCGCGCGAGCGGTCAAGTGGCACAGCGAACACCGAGTCCTCCTCAACGGCACCCGCACAGTCGTCTTCGCCTGAGCGCCGGCCCCGACCGGCCCCTTCCAGCCTCGCCGGCGTTTGAGGCGCGGTCCGGGCGGAGCCAAACCCAGCCTCGCTAGGCGTAGCCACCCTCAGCCTCGCCGGGGGGGGGGGGGGGGGGGGGGGGGGGGGGGGGCAAGGGGGACGCAAGGGAAAAGAGGAAGAAGAGTCGCC